>JBGMRM010000473.1:0-2238 GCA_048061415.1 Gammaproteobacteria bacterium
TCCTCCTTAGATCGCCGCCACCTATTGACTGGAATCGCAACTGCCGCCGGTGCGCTGGGATATGTCAATGCTGCGATCGAACTGATGACGCAGGCGAACGATCGCTCCCTGCGTATCGATCATCTGCTGCATGCCACCGGTAGCGCGGGCACGCAGGCGGGACTGGTGCTCGGCATGGAAGGCATGAACAGTGGTATCCCCGTGTATGGCGTTTGCGTCGGAGATCCCAAAGCAATACAGGAAGATAAGGTTTACGGCCTGGCGCAACGTACCGCAGAATTCATGGGTTTAAGCCCGGACATCGTAGCGCGCGATAAAGTCGTTGCGAATAGCGATTACATCGGCGATGGATATGGTTTAGCCACCGAGGCAATGGTCGAAGCGGTCAAAATGATGGCGCAATACGAAGGCATCCTGCTCGATCCGGTTTACTCCGGCAAGGGCTTTTCCGGTCTGATCGATTTGATCCGTAAGGGTCATTTCAACAAGGGCGAGAACGTGATTTTCCTGCACACCGGCGGAAGCGTCGCGCTGTTCGGGTACTTGAACGCATTCGATTTACCTGGTTACATTTAACAGGGGTTCGCAATGCTCGGCCCGGATTCGTTGCCCTGATCGGCTAATCCTTTTTCAGGTGCATCAATGGAGGGAACAGCTCCAGCTCACGCAGGCTTTCGGATATGATGGCGATAAAGCTGTTTTTTAACCGCAGGTCGGTAAAAACTTTCTGGATATCGATCACGTCGAAGTATTTATCCTCTTCGTAATTGGGATTCCACAGCACCAGTGGGGTCTCTTGCTTGGAATAAATAGAAGTACCCATTCCCTTGTGTATCGACCTAACCTCGATCTCGTTGGATACATTATCTTCATTCAAATACAAACACGATGTTATCTTGACCTTGAGGAGTTCTTCGAGCGCACTGCGGGGGTGAATTTCACCGATTACCTGCACCATACGGGTGACATCTTCTTCCGGGTCAGCAACTAAATTAAAGGGGCCCTGCACATCGTCCCTGACAAAGTGATATTGATCATCGCTATATTTAATCCTGCCAACGATCAACAAATTGTCGTATATATTCGCAGCGTAGTACTTGGAAATATCGTGGAATATCGTACCCATTACCCGGCTCCGGTTATCTTTATTATCCTTATCCAGGAATTGAAACACGGTGATTATAAGAGATTGTGATGAAATCTGCCTCATTCAATAACAGGGTATCATTTAAGGCAATATTCCCCTGTCCATGCATGCGCCCTGGAAATATCACAAGAGTAGCCTGATTTACCGGAACAAAAAAGAGCCGAACAATTCAATATCGATCGGCTCTCAATTTTCGGAGGATGCAAATCCTCGGATATGGCACTAATCAAAATTACATTCACTGAATAGATTTAACCCTGGGCCAACGCTTTCCACGCCGCTAGGAAAGCGAAAAGCAGAAAGACCCCACCGCTTATTCGATGCAGCCAAAGAAGTGGCAGGCGTTGCAGCACGGTACGTCCGGCCCAGACACCGAGCACCGAAACCATAATCAATGCCGCAGTGCCCCCCAGCCAAACAGGTAAAGGCGCCAAATTACCTGCTAATCCCGCTACCGCGATCTGTGTCTTGTCGCCAAACTCGGTCACCAGGATTAACAGCAGGGTAGTGAGAAAAATACTATGCCCCGGTTTCTCCACCACATCACCTGCCGACACCACGCTCTGATTGAGCAGCGCATGAATACCAAAGGCACCGAATAGCACGGCGACTATGCCGGCCATCCATTGCGCCGGCACCCAGGCGGCCACGCCCGCACCGAACAAAACGGCCAGCGTGTTGAGTAGCAAAAATGCAATGCTTGCCCCCAGAATGACGGGCCAATGACGATGACGAGCCGCCAGCGTGATACACACCAGCTGGCTTTTGTCACCCATCTCGGCCAGCGAAACGAGCACAAAACTCGACAGCGTAACTGAAAAAAATTCAGGATGGGTCATGGATAACTAAAATTGGACTCCATGAGTAGGACAGCAACAGACTGAAGTTAAGGAGTTATTTTCTGTATTTTTATCTTCAAAGAAAAGAGATGTGCAGAAAATGAGTAAGCAAAGCAAAAACCATCCACCGGAGTTTAAATCCAAAGTGGCCCTGGCTGCAATTAAAGGTGACCTGACTCCATAAATTATGCAATATTCGGGTTAACGCAAGGTCCGAGCGAATGCCCGGATGTCTTCGACCAGCAGGTCAGG
>JBGMRM010000474.1:0-2234 GCA_048061415.1 Gammaproteobacteria bacterium
AATCGCAGAGGTTTGCGTGACCACAGGCGCCAACTCCCGGTGCGCTATGTGCACCACGAAATCCTTGCCCGCCTCTATATTTAACCTTGAATCTTTGGGTCCACCATCTGGTTTTACCCCAATGGATAACATGATTAAAGGCGGATCGCTGCATATCGCATTGAAGTAAGAAAAAGGTGCGAGATTGTAGCTTTCGTCGGGGTTTTCGGACAGCACCCAGGCCACTGGCCGCGGCATCAATGTCTGGATCAGTGTAAAGTAGACTTTAGCCGGACTCAGGGTGTCAAAAGGAACGATCATCAGTAATGTCTCCAGTAGCGCTGTGTATTAATTCGAGTGACCTGAATATAGCAATCGAGACGGGCCTAACCGAAAGTACCCATGATATGTCTTCGTGCTTCTGGTGGCACCGGCCTCGCAGATTTATGCTGAATTTGCGGCATTTCCTCAATAATTTTAGAGGCGATAGCCAGGAAACCAGCTCGCGCATCATCTTCACGCAGGACTCGATCGATCAGCTCAGGATTGACCCAGCTTATCGTACCAGATTCCATGCAGGCATAGATTTTTCCTGATTTACGATCGACAAAATGGATGGTCTGAATATTTTTGGCGCACTTTCTTAAAAAGTCTGCATTGGCAGCTCCATCCATATCACTCTCCTGCGGGTAAACTTCTGCCAGACTCGATGCATCGACATTAATCTTCGTATAACGCACGATATCGAGCATGCATTTAAAATCGAGCAGATACATTACGTTATTAAAACCAAATGCAATCGTTCGCGGGGTTCGTCCTTTATCGACGCTGTTATCGAGAAATTCGTAAAAGACCTTTTTGTCCTTGCGCAACACCCAGGTGAAAAACAGATGCGGCATGCCTTTAAAGGCTTCGATGTTGTGGTCCAGCAAATCATCGACCGCCTTGAAGCGCCCCACCTGGTGTCCGCGTATCCAGGCGCGTTCCACGGTAGCCTCGGGCGGGGTCACCATAAAGCTCAGGTAAACGGTATGCCCGAAGCGCGTCAGTAAATTGCTTCCTTCTTCGGTATCGTGTCCGGGTGCAAAACTGTCGAATCGAAATCGATCGATTAACAGGTGCGATATACCACCCTGTCCTGCCCTGGCGCCAATATAGCGATCCAGTTTTTGATCGATGATCGGAATTTCGTCGCCGACAAGCGTTCCGGCATATTTATAAGCTGGCCCCAGGCTATCGTAATCGAGCAGGTATTTGCGCCAGATGTCCGGGCTAATTAAAGCAAACTCCTGCCAGTTGAGGCCCAGTTTTTCGGTCTGCTTTTTCTGCAGTGGGCGCATCGTGCTTTTACCCGATGCCGATGCGCCTTTAATGTTTATCACCACCGGTTCTGTTTGAGGTGGCAGTAATATATAACCCTCTCTGGCGGCGGCCTCGGTGATGTATGGCGCGATAAGCTCGCCGATTAATTCACTTCCATACTCGTTACAGGCGAAACCGGTGACCAGGGATTTTAATAACGACCTGTCACCCATCAGGCGGCCGTGTTTGATGATTATCGCATTGGAAACCTTAAGCAGAGATTGATATACCGCCTTCGACTGCCGGTCGCCATCGCTTTCAGCTTTTTTTCCCCAGTTTGAAAGAATACGCTGATCACGCATTTCAATCGATTCGACGGGCTCGGTATTTCTCTTTTTGATGCCAGGCCTGAAAAACCTGGCAAGACTGAATCCACTTTGACCCTGTTTAGTCCTGGTGGTTTTCCCAAACAGCTTATCGACCAGTTCCTGTTCAACCTGGGATTCTATCTGCGTTTTAAGCCGACAGAAACGCCTCACTATTTCATCCATTGCCTGCTCAATATAGTCAGACAAAATAGTAGCAACCACTTTTCGGAAATTGACACCCAGGTCTTCATACCTCGATCCGTCAGAGATAAATATATCGGCAGAGACTCGAACGAGCAGTTCGTGAACAACCAGCCTTTGCGGGCGAAAAAAAACAAGCTGCTGCAGGGTGAGCCCGGTGAAACCACTGATCTCCTTGACGGTTTCAATGCTGGAAAACACATTTTCCGGACGAAAAAGAGTTGAGAGAGGCAAATACTTTGATGGTAATGTAGATTTTATACCTGGATTCCAGGGGCCCTCCTCCCTTTCCTCCTGCGAAATAGTAGTCATTTTATAAAACCCGGATTAGCGGCAAATCAGTATCCTGTTACCTCATTACGAACCGTACCTTTGACTTCTCCT
>JBGMRM010000475.1:0-2223 GCA_048061415.1 Gammaproteobacteria bacterium
TCAATTTGAAGTAGTGACAAAATCCCATGTTAGGAACATGTGGGCCACGACACATATCGACGTACTCCTGATGATGGTACAAACCGGGCTGATCGTCACGCTGGATATCATCATTCAGAATTTCCATCTTGTAGGTTTCGCCACGATCCCTGAAAACCTGGTAAGCCTGGTCCCAGGAAACTTTCTGCTTGATTACCTCATAGTTAGAATCAGCCAGTGCTTTCATGCGCTTTTCAAGCTCAGCCAGGTCTTCATCGGTGAGTCGATGGTCAAGGTCGACATCATAGTAAAACCCATTCTCTATCACGGGTCCGATTGCCATTTTACTTTGTGGCCATAACTGTTTAATCGCATGCCCGAGCAAATGAGCGCAAGAGTGACGGATTATTTCCAGACCTTCGGCATCCCGGGAAGTCAAAATCACCAGATCGCTGTCAGTCGAAATGACATCACTGGCATCCATCAACACATCGTGCACCTTGCCGGCTACAGTCGCCCTGGCCAGACCGGGACCGATGCTTCCAGCCACCTCGGCAATACTGACAGGACTGTCGAATTTTCGTTTTGATCCGTCAGGTAGAGTGATTTCAGGCATTGCTTATCCCATTGCAGTGGCGCCCCTCACGAAAGGGCGCATGGTTTGGAGGAAGTTCAGGATCGGATCCCGTCAATTATTCTTGTGGTATAACGCCATTTTTCACCAGCCGCAGTTCATTTCCCTGGCCGGGGACGTGGCTGAATTCCACTTTATCGGTAACCTGATGAATCAGATAGAGCCCCATGCCGCCGTAAGGTCGTTCATTCAGTGGCGTTGCCAGCATTGGCTCCGCGCCGGTGGCGTCGTTGAAGGGTTTGGCCCGATCTTTTATTTTCACCTCTACCGCATCGCGCCGGGAGGCCATTTCAATGCTCACTTCATTATTAATATCAATACACCCGGCATCAGCACACCCGGTTTGACCTCCGTATCCGTGCTGGACAATATTTGATACTGCTTCATTCACGGCCAATTGAAGCTCAAAAACCGCCTCTGGCACAATACCCAACCCTGCGCCTGACTGCCTGACAAAGCGCCGAACTTTGTCGAGGTTCTCCAGGCTGGCTTGCAGGGTGATTTGGTACGATTTACCCAAACCTGATTGATTGCGGCAGGAAATAAAAATGTGGAACTAGAAGGCGTCGACAGCCTCCTTGAGATTTGAATATATATCCAGATAGGCATCGAAACCGAGCGTTTTTATAATCTTGAGAACCTCATCCGAAGGATTTAGCAACTTCACATGCTTCGACTGAATGGTGTGCTCGGACTGATCCTCGTTCAGCATATTGGTGATGGCATGGATCGCCCTGAAACCGGCACTGCCCATAAAAGAGACACCAGACAAATCCAGCAGGATGTTGCCGGCCCCTGCCGCGATCAATTCGGACGCTTTATCCTGCAGATCACTATGCGTATTGGCGTCGAGATCACCCGAAATCTGGAGCACGGTTACCGGAACACTTCCCTGTTCCTGTGCAACTAGAATTTTCATTTATTATAAGTTCCTCTTCAACGTAATTTATTTTCCCGTCACAGACGTTCTTTTCGGTATGGCCCTGTTTTAAGTATGGCCTTATCTTTAAAACTTTGAGTATGGCCCTGGGTAAGCGGGCCTGATTTTACACCGTATCGCCAGCCTTGTCTCGCCGCTTCTGTTGCCCACCTTGTTCGAGGTGTGCGGGATTACCCCGACCCTTCAAATTTTGATTCGAATTTCATCCGGAATATCTCAGTGCCAACATGGTTATATCGTCGAACTGATCCGCCCGGCCACAATGAGAGCGAACATTTTGCAAAACATCCTCGACAAAGGCTTGTGGATCTTTAATTTGGGGATCGGCATTTTTCAGTAAA
The DNA here is from genome assembly GCA_048061415.1 of Gammaproteobacteria bacterium. Taxonomy (GTDB): domain Bacteria; phylum Pseudomonadota; class Gammaproteobacteria. The sequence goes on from JBGMRM010000475.1 coordinate 1,895, forward strand.
TTTTCCTCTGAATATAGTTGGCCCTGGAGATTTTTTGCTTCAGTCACACCATCCGTATAAGACAGCAATAGATCGCCAATTCCCAATCGTGTTTCCTGCACGGTGAAGCTTGCAGCGGCAAACAGTCCGAGCACCGGTCCGGTGGTTGGCAACATTTCCATGGATCCCTCGGCACGGAAAATTATCGGTTGTTCGTGGCCCCCATTGATATAGACCAGTCTGCCGGATTCGCTGTCAAGGATAGCGAAAAACATCGAGGCAAACATACTGGACGTCCGGTGAGTGGTGGCGATATATCTGTTGGTGGTCAAGACGCTATTGAGCAGCAT
>JBGMRM010000476.1:0-2221 GCA_048061415.1 Gammaproteobacteria bacterium
TCCAGTTTTCCCTTCCTGTCCAGGGCGACCCGTACGAATTGCTGGATTGCCATCAGTTGCGGCTGATGCGCCAACAATTCACCACGGGTCATCGTGTCGATGTCAGCCTGCTCGACCCCCAGTTGGTGGCAGACAAAACGGTGCGCCGGTAAACAGTAGCCACATCCGTTAAATCGCGCTAATTCAATTGCTATCACTTCGTGTTCAAGTGAAGTCAAACCCTGGTTAATCGAATCGCTCAGGCTAAAAAAACCACGCAGGGTTGCCTCGTTATTGGCTACGCCTTCGAACACATTCCAGCGCGCCTCATCGCCACCGCTTTTGGCATTTAATAAGGAAATGGTTTCAGCATCGAGCCGATTTCGGTCAACTGGCTTAATTCGAGGCATACATTGCTCCGTCGGGAAATGAAAAGACATTCTGGACCCCGAAGCCAATCATGGCAACACGCAGTTGTTCTGCAATAACTTATCCCAGGCGATGGTAAACTGCGCCTGTTCTTAACCCAATCCTCCTGTGATTGTTGGCCGGGTCTTTTCATGACGACAGACATTTTGCTCACGACTCTAAATGCGCGTTACATGCATTCGGCATTTGGTTTGCGTTACCTCTACGCCAACCTGGGTAGTTTGCAATCGCAGGCACGGCTCCAGGAATTTACGATTCAGCAACGGCCGGTTGATATAGCCGAAAAACTGCTCGGTTCAAAACCAGTAATCATCGGCTTCAGTATTTATATCTGGAATGTGACCGAGACCGGCGATGTCATCGCCACGATCAGGGCAATCGCGCCGCAGGTGATAATAATTGTCGGTGGGCCCGAGGTCAGTTTTCCTCAGGATCTGCCGGCGCTGTGCGAACAGGTTGATTATGTCATCACCGGGCCGGGCGAGATCAGCCTGCGCAAACTGTGCGCACAACTGCTAGCAGGCGAAACGCCTGGGTGCAAGGTGATCGGCGGGGAATCCGTCCCACTCGACCAACTGGCCCTCCCCTATCGATACTATACAGACGAGGATCTCCGAAACCGTCTGATCTACGTGGAGGCTTCGCGCGGATGCCCGTTCAAGTGCGAATTTTGTCTTTCCGCGCTGGATAAAACCACCATGCCGTTCGAACTCGATATTTTTCTCGACGAAATGGATCGCCTGTACCAGCGCGGCGCGCGAAATTTCAAATTTATCGATCGTACGTTTAATCTAAAACTCGGTACCAGCGTTGCCATTCTGGAGTTTTTTCTGCAGCGTTTGAGCGATGGCTTATACCTGCATTTCGAAGTCATTCCCGATAATCTGCCCGACAGGCTAAAAGCGGTGCTGCTCAGGTTTCCGGCCAGCTCATTGCAGTTTGAAATCGGCGTGCAAACCTTTGACCCGACGATTCAGGCGCTCATCAGCCGCAGGCAAAATAACGAAAAGGCCTGTGACAATTTGCGCTGGTTACGCGAAAATACCGGCGCGCATATCCATGCCGATTTGATCTTTGGTCTGCCCGGCGACACACTGGAAAATTTCGCGCAAAGTTTCAACCGGCTGGTCTCGCTGCGACCGCAGGAAATCCAGCTCGGCATCCTCAAGCGTTTGCGCGGCGCCCCGATCAATCGACATACCGAAACTTATCAACTCAGGTACAACCCCCGGGCGCCGTACAATATTTTAAGCACACGCGATATCGATTTCGCCACCATGCAGCGGGTTAATCGGTTCGCGCGTTTCTGGGATATGATCGGCAATTCGGGACGCTTTCGTGAAACCCTGCCTGCCATCCTCGGCGACGATCCTTTTCATCGCTTTCTGCAATTCAGCGATTCGATGTACCTGCTTGCAGGCAGTACCTGGAAGATTTCGCTAAAACGAATGTTTGGGCTGGTCTATACGGTGCTGAGCGATCAAGCGAACACGGATCTCGACAATTTCAAGGCATCTTTAAGGCTGGATTACCAACGATCCGGGCAGAAAGGGCGGCTTAGCTTCGATAATCCCGGCTTGAGAGCGATCAGCCGAACCGGTGTAGCGAATAAACGCCAGCAACAACACTAGCCCGCACATTGCACGAAGGCGGTAGCTAATTATGAATTTTAACAATAAAATCAAATGATTAGACCGGAAAACGTGGGATTTGAAAAATACAGCTTGCACCTGAACGAATACAGGAAAAATCTGGCTACCAATCTTGATCGATCCCCCTTGATGCGTAGCTACGGCTATGCATCGGCGGCCGA
>JBGMRM010000477.1:0-2193 GCA_048061415.1 Gammaproteobacteria bacterium
ATTCGTGCTGCGTCAGCAGGCACAGGAATTAAAATCATGACAGACATCAGCAGTTTGCGCCGAATATTGAGTGAGTACAAAATCGTGGCGATGGTCGGCCTTTCCGATGACTGGTCTCGCCCGAGTAATTTTGCGGCCAAATATCTGCTCGATCGGGGCTTTAAGGTGATTCCGGTTAATCCCAAATACGATGAAATCCTTGGACAAAAGTGTTATCCCGATCTCGAATCTATCCCCGAGGCGGTAGATATAGTCGACCTGTTTCAAAGGCCCGATCGCATAGAACCCTTTGTAGATTCTGCAATCGCTATCGGCGCCAAAGTGGTCTGGATGCAGCTAGGTATCGTCAACGACGAAGCCGCGCAGAAGGCGCGGGATGCCGGACTGGAAGTGGTGATGGATCACTGTACCAAGATAGAGTACGCTCGGCTGTTTGGTGGGCTCAATACCATAGGCGTGAACACCAAAATCATCTCCTCAAAACGCCCATTGTTTATTAACCTTTAAGCAGAGCAATACCATGGCCGACAGAGAATTTGGAATAGAGACACTTTGCCTGCATGCGGGGCAAATCCCGGATGCGGCCACCGGAGCGCGTGCGGTACCCATCTACCAGACGGCCTCATATGTATTTGATGACGCCGATCATGCAGCCAGTCTGTTTAACCTGCAAACCTTTGGCAACGTCTATACCCGCCTGACTAACCCCACTACCGCCGTATTCGAAGAGCGCATGGCGGCGCTCGAAAATGGACGGGCAGCGCTAGCGGTCAGTTCGGGGATGGCTGCACAATCCACGGCGCTGCTCACCCTGATGGAACAGGGTGACGAACTGGTGTCCGCCCGCACCCTGTACGGCGGTACTTATTCCCAATTCGATGTAACTTTCCGCAAGATGGGCATCGAAACGCATTTTGTCGATTCCGATGACCCGGAAAATTTCCGCAAGGCGATAACGCCGAAAACAAAGGCGCTTTTTGCCGAGATTATCGGCAACCCGTCGAACAACGTGCTGGATATCGAGGCTGTCAGTGCAGTCGCCAAAGATGCAGGCATTCCACTCGTTGTAGACAATACTTTTGCGTCACCCTGCCTGTGCAGGCCCATCGATTTCGGTGCGGATATCATCGTGCACTCGGCAACCAAGTTTATTGGCGGACACGGTACCACCATGGGCGGTGTTATTATCGAATCCGGCAAATTCGACTGGGCCAATGGCAACTTCCCCGGAATGGTCGAACCCTCGATTGGCTATCACGGCATCAGGTTCTATGAAACCTTTGGGGATTTCGGGTTTACCATGAAAGCGCGCTGCGAAACCCTGCGCACCATGGGACCCGCCGCGAGTCCTTTTAACGCATTCATGCTGTTGCAGGGCCTCGAAACCCTGCATGTGCGAATGGAACGTCACGTCGAAAATGCGGTCGGTGTGGCAAATTTCCTGCAGGAACATCCGGGCGTTTCCTGGGTCAGCTACGCGGGGCTTGAAGACAACCCGTATTATCCGCTGGTACAAAAATACCTGCCGAAAGGCGCCGGCTCGATCATGAGCTTCGGCATCAAGGGCGGCAAGGAAGCCGGAACGAAGTTTATTGAAGGGGTCCAGTTTCTAAGCCACCTCGCCAACGTCGGCGATGCCAAGACGCTGGTCATCCACCCTGCTTCCACTACTCACCGCCAGCTCAGCGAGGAACAACAGATTTCAGCAGGGGTCACGCCTGATATGATCCGCATTTCGGTAGGCCTGGAAACCCTGGACGATATCCTCTGGGATCTGGATCAGGCCCTGCAGAAAGCGCAGTGAGTTTTTAATAAAATAAGCGAGATTTCAATTACGAAAGGCCACTGGATCCCGCGATCAAGTCGGGGCATGACAGGAGTAAATGGGTTACAGGAAAATGTATCATCATGGCTTCGCCTACTTTGGGATCGTGGTTTCTTAACAACTGGAGTCGACCCAAAGCTGCCATATAACCTTGCAAATCAACGGCCGCGTAAGCCATACGGTTTTAAAACACCTGAGGAAATACTATGTGGCTAACTACCAATTTCGTTGCACTTCTGACTTGATACCAGGCGCCGCATCATGGTTTAAATGTTTTTAACTGCAACTCTTTCACCGCTTTAAAATGCTTTACATTGCTAGAAACCAACATGATGTTATTTTCTATTGCCGTTGCAGCAATAATTGCA
>JBGMRM010000478.1:0-2176 GCA_048061415.1 Gammaproteobacteria bacterium
GTTATTTTTATCCACGCCGCTGCCCATGGTCGCATTACCCTGGGGATCCATATCGACCAGCAACACGCGTCTCCTGGTCGCAGCCAGCGCTGCGGCCAGATTCACCGTGGTGGTGGTTTTTCCGACGCCGCCTTTTTGATTGGCAATGGTAATCGTTTTGCTCATGTTATCGCTTTCGCACCACTACCAGGCTCCGCTTAGAGCTAATTCCGGGAATGTGCAACTCGGTTTCCTCGATCAGATACTTTGTACTATCCAGCCCCTCGGCTTCCGCGCAACCGAGGCTCGATTTCATCGTTAACAGGCATGTTTCGGAGCGCGATAAATGTTCCACGCTTTCAACAAAACCGGCCAGTGGCGCAAACGCCCTGCTGACGATGATATCGAACGCTTCCGCGGCATGATAGTCTTCAACTCTCGACTTCACAACTTCAGCATTACCAATATGACAGTACGCCAGGACCTGTTGCAGGAACCGGGTTTTCTTGCCATTACTATCAAGCAGGGTCCATTTTATTTCAGGCATTGCGATAGCCATCGGGATACCCGGTAAACCGGCGCCGCTGCCGACATCGAGCGCGCGGCACGATGATGTCATCGCATCGTGAATAGCCAGGCTATCGAGTAAATGATATGAAATCATTTCCTGCGGTTCGATAATTGCAGTGAGGTTATAGCTTTTGTTCCACTTACCCAGTAACACAAGGTAATCCAGCAGCCTGTCGACTTGAGTCTCATGCAGGGACAGGTCTATTTCGGCCAGCCCCTGATGTAAGCGGTCGCGCAGGTTCAAGCTGATTTCTGAATGTCAGGCGCCTGTTGATGCCGTTTTAAATGCACCAGTAATAGTGAAATCGCTGCTGGCGTCACCCCCGAAATACGGCTTGCCCGACCGATAGTTGCCGGGCGGTGATCCTCAAGTTTCTGGCAAACCTCATTTGACAGACCCCGAACCTGGGAATATTCCATGGATTCTGGCAATAGCGTTTGCTCGTGTCTCATGGCCTTGTCGATTTCCTCTTGCTGTCGCGACAGGTAACCAGAGTATTTAGCATTGATTTCGGCCTGCTCCAGAACCCGCTCCGAGTGTTGCTCTCGACTATCGAGCATCGGCATCAAATCATCAATTTTAATCTCCGGACGCCGCAGTATCTCCGATAACCGGTACTCTCGTGTTAATGGACTTTTGAGGGCATTCGCCAGCGCCAGTGCGTCATCGCTATGCGGTTGCACCCAGCGGTCATGCAATTCCTGGTTAAAACCTTCCAGTTGCTCGCGATACCGTTCAAAGGCACGCCAACGCTGATCATCGACCAGGCCTATGTTGCGACCAATTTCCGTGAGGCGTAAATCAGCATTGTCTTCCCGCAATATCAGGCGGTACTCGGCGCGCGATGTAAACATGCGATAAGGCTCATTGGTGCCTCGGGTGATCAAATCATCTACCAGCACACCGATATAAGCCTGCGCCCTGGTGAGCTTAATCGGATTTTTACCCTGCACCGAGGCTGCCGCATTCGCACCGGCAATCAGGCCCTGGGCCGCGGCTTCTTCGTAACCAGTAGTGCCGTTAATCTGCCCTGCAAAGTAAAGCCCTCCGATGAAACGGGTTTCCAGGGTTTCGTGTAGATCACGCGGATCAAAGAAGTCGTACTCGATCGCGTACCCCGGACGGGTAATATGCGCCTGCTCAAATCCACGCATGCTGCGCACCAGTGCCTGTTGAACGTCGAAAGGCAGGCTGGTTGAAATCCCATTGGGATAAACTTCCGATAAATTCAGGCCCTCGGGTTCGACGAAAATCTGATGCGAGGCCTTATCGGCAAATCGCATGACCTTGTCTTCGATAGACGGACAGTAGCGCGGGCCCGTACCCTCGATCGCGCCGCTGAAGAGCGGCGAGCGATGTAGGTTGGCACGAATAATATCGTGTGTTTCTTCGTTAGTGTGGGTGATATGACAGCTGACCTGACGCGGGTGCATATCCCGTGTTGCCATGGCTGAAAAAACCGGCCGCGGATCATCTCCCGGTTGTTCCTGCATGACGCTGAAATCGATGATGTTGCGGTCGATACGGGGCGGCGTGCCGGTTTTCAGCCGACTGACACGAAATGGCCTTTCGCGCAGGCGCACGGCCAGCGTCGTGGCTGTCGGGTCACCCGCACGACCACCGGCG
>JBGMRM010000479.1:0-2167 GCA_048061415.1 Gammaproteobacteria bacterium
CTGCCGCCTTGCCCTCGGTTTTACACCAGTTCCTGAATCCACCCAGCCCACGGTTTTGCCATTCCGCGAGTCCGAATTTCCAGCCTTCCATACGGGCGTTTTGCACCTCTTCGGGCGTGAGCTTCTGGCCAGCAATTATATGGTCTCTTTTGTGTTTAAATCCTTTGCTTATTTCATTATCGATCAGCCCGCAGTAGTTTAAAATTTCCATTTTGTAGACAAGCAATGACAGTGGTTTCTCCGGCGGCGGTAAGCCAATGTTTTTTGAGGCCAGGCTATATGGGGTGTAGGCGAGCGCCAAAAGCAGGCTAAAAGTTTTTATTGGCCTGGCCATCAAAATAAAGTCTGTTGTTTAGCCTTAAATTGATCCTGAGTGACAATACCCCTGTATCGATTGGGGAGAAAGAACCAGGCGTAAAACAAGATGTGATTATGAATGGTGATGGCTGTACTAACTGCTTCTTGCTGAAACCTGTTCAGCCAGCAAACACAGGATTTCAAACATCATCGTGACCGCTACCAGCGCGGTGTTACCCGACATGTCAAACGGTGGCGAGACTTCGACCACATCGCCACCAACCAGGTTGAGCCCTCGCAATCCGCGAATCATCATTAGCGAGTCATAAGTAGTCAGGCCGCCGATTTCGGGGGTACCGGTTCCAGGTGCATACACCGGGTCGAGTGCATCCACGTCGAAACTCACATAGGTCCTGCCATCGCCGACCACGCGCCTGGCCTCCGCGATGACCGCTTCGACGCCCATATCGGTGTATTCCTCGATCTCGATCACGCGAATACCCTGATCGAGCCCCCACTGCTTGTCGGTTTCGCTGTAAAGCGCACCCCGTATGCCGATTTGCACGGTGCGTTTCGGGTCCAGCAGGCCTTCCTCGATAGCGCGGCGAAACGGCGTACCGTGAGTATATTTGGATTGGCCAAAATAGCGATCCCAGGTGTCGGTATGGGCATCGAAATGCACCATGCCCACGGGCTCATCCCGGCACACTGCGCGCATTACCGGCAGCGTGATCAAATGATCTCCGCCTGCGGTAAGCGGCAGGATTCCCTGGTCTACAATCGTCGAATAAAATTGTTCGACACGCCCAAGCGTATCGTCGATATCGACCGGGTTGACCGGCGAGTCGCCGAGATCGGCACAGTTACAAAGGTGAAAAGGTTTAATCCCTGTCGCGTGGTGTACGTTGCGCGCCATGGTCGACAGGTCGCGGATTTGTCGTGGGCCGTGACGCGCTCCGGCGCGATTGGTGGTACCCCCATCCCAGGGTACGCCGATTAAACCGATATCGACTTCATCTGCGTCTTTGGGCGCGACATAGGGTAGACGCATAAATGTCGCAATACCGGCAAATCGGGGCAAATCATTGCCCGAGATGGGTTTATAGGATTGGGGCTTGTTGCTCATCTGATATTCCGTGGCTGAAATCCGGTTGCGCGTGACATTTTCCCATACCGCGAGCCGGTAATAGCCATGTGTAATTTGCAATGATTGTATCAATATAAAAAATTCAAGTACATAAGCAGCAGGAGAAACTCAGATAACCTCGGGCACTCCCGATGGGCGAGGCGTGAAGCGGTGATTCACTTTGCTGTGCTTTTTGACAGGGTCTGGGCCATTGCCTGCAAGGCGTGGCGCGCGACCGATCGCTTCAGGTCTCGCTAAATCCGTAATTCCTGGCCTGATAGACCACAGGTTTAATGAGTTAAGATTATTTCAGATTAAATTAGTGATATTATAATGAGGATAAAATTATAATTCAGCCCGTAGCCAGTTCGGGTATCACAACTTAAACGCCAAGAGGTAAGACATGTCGAAATTTCCAACTCTGTCCGAAATGGGCATTAACAATCCTGGTGAAATCGAGCGATACTCGTTAAACACGACTAATAACATCGATGTCCTGCGGATAATCTACAAGCGTAAAAAAGGATCGTTTTTGCCGACCAGCAAGCGTTTTGAGTATGGGCGCGCGAGGAAGAGCATTGTCGCCGATAGTGGCACCGGGAAAACCGAAAATTTGCACGTAATTTCTCCGTTTCTGCAAAAAGCAATGGAAGAGCTGGATACGATTATCAGTACGAAGAAATCGAATATAGAATATGCGAAACTGGTTAAACAGGAGTTGCAACGCCTGCATGAGGATATGGC
>JBGMRM010000480.1:0-2151 GCA_048061415.1 Gammaproteobacteria bacterium
CGGTACAGCCGAAAACCACACGCCCGCTCTGTTTTAAACGGGTCACATCGATAATATGGGCATTGGCGAGTACCGACTCTATCTCGGCAATGCGGCCCTCCATAAAACCCTGTTCTTCACGTGCTGCGTGATATTCTGCATTTTCCTTCAGGTCACCGTGGTCTCTGGCGACCGCTATGGCTTCGATAACCTTCGGTCGGCGCACATATTTCAATTCCTTAAGCTCTTCTTTTAGCCTTTCCGCGCCTTTTGCGGTCAGCGGTATCTTGTTCATCTTACTTTCATCCTGATCATTTTGACGGGCGTATTAATGTAACGATTGCAGGCGGTAAACCGATTCGACTTCACGGTGCGACATCGCCTGACAGGTCGCCCTGCCACCCGAGAGCGTCGTGGTATAGCATACCGAATGCATCAATGCTTCTCTACGTATAGCATAGGAGTCGGCGATTGCCGAGCGTCCTTCGGTCGTATTGACGATTAACACGATTTCGTCATTTTTAATCATATCGACTATATGTTGCCGCCCTTCCTTGACCTTGTTGACCTGCTTGCAGGCGACGCCGGCCTCGTTGATAACCTTCGCGGTACCGCCGGTGGCAACCAGGTTAAAACCTTTATCGTGCAGTTCTCTGGCCACTTCGACGATGCCCTTTTTATCGTTATCGCGCACGCTCAGAAATACCGTTCCCGGGAGGGGAATCACGCCACCGGAGGCCATCATACCCTTGGAAAAAGCCTCGGCAAAGGTCTTGCCCACGCCCATCACTTCGCCGGTTGATTTCATTTCCGGACCGAGGATCGGGTCCACACCCTGGAATTTGACAAACGGGAATACCGATTCCTTTACCGATACATGCTTCGGCACGATCTGTTTTAAATGCCCCTGCTGCGCCAGCGTCTGACCCACCATGCATCGCGCGGCGACCTTCGCCAGCGGTACTCCTGTAGCCTTGGAAACAAAGGGTACGGTACGCGAGGCGCGCGGATTGACTTCGAGAATATAAACTTCCTCGCCCTTGATCGCAAACTGGGTATTCATCAACCCGACAACATTCAGCGCTTTCGCCAATTGCCCAACCTGATCGCACAATCTCTGCTGTATGTCATCCGACAGGGTATAGGGTGGCAGCGAACAGGCGGAATCACCGGAGTGAACCCCGGCCTGTTCGATATGTTCCATGAGCCCGCCGATCAGGACATTTTCGCCATCGCAAACAGCATCGACGTCAACTTCAACCGCTTCATCCAGAAATCGATCGAGTAGCACTGGAGAATCACGCGTGACCAGGACTGCTTCTTTCATGTAGCGCGCCAGGTCTTCCTGATCGTATACAATTTCCATCGCCCGGCCGCCAAGCACGTAGGAGGGTCGTACCACGAGTGGGAAGCCAACCTGCTCGGCGAGACTGGACGCGGTTTCGACATCGAACGCGATACGGTTGGGCGGTTGCAACAGGCCGATCCGGTTTACCAATTGTTGAAAGCGCTCGCGATCTTCAGCCAGATCGATAGAATCTGGCGTGGTACCGATGATCGGCACATCCGCTGCTTCGAGCGCGCGCGACAGGTTAAGCGGTGTCTGACCACCGAACTGGACGATGACCCCTTTCGGTTTTTCGAGGTGTATCACTTCGAGCACGTCTTCAAAAGTGAGCGGCTCGAAATACAGGCGATCCGAGGTGTCGTAATCGGTCGATACGGTTTCGGGGTTACAGTTGATCATGATGGTTTCGAAACCATCTTCGCGCATCGCCATCGCCGCATGTACGCAGCAATAATCGAACTCGATCCCCTGGCCGATACGATTTGGTCCGCCACCGAGTACGATTATCTTTTCTTTATCGGTCGGCTCCGCCTCGCATTCCTGTTCGTAACTCGAATATAAATAAGCCGTCGTCGAGGCAAATTCCGCCGCGCAGGTATCGACCCGTTTATAAACCGGGCGCACACCTAGTTTACGCCGCAGGCCGGCAACTTCGAGTTCGTCGCTTCCGAGCAGTTTAGCCAGACGCCGGTCGGAAAATCCCCTGCGTTTTAAGCCACGAAAATCCTCTGCGCCAAGCGCCGTTGCTTTGACGCCCGCCAGCCCCGATTCGGCGTGAATCAAATCTTCAATCTGCGCCAGGAACCAGGGGTCGATCGCGGGAT
>JBGMRM010000481.1:0-2130 GCA_048061415.1 Gammaproteobacteria bacterium
TAAGATCGAACACTACCACGGAAATCCTTCCGGCATTCGATTGTTATGCCGCGGCGGTCTCCGACTCTCCCTGTTCGAGCTTACCATTGGCGCTAATTCCGAGTTTTCCCAGCAATAGCAAATCGCTATTTTCCGAAGGGTTGGGCGTGGTTAAGAGTTTATCACCATAAAATATTGAATTCGCGCCGGCCAGAAAACACAGCGCCTGCATCTCTTCGCTCATGTCGTTGCGCCCAGCCGACAGACGAACCGTCGATTTAGGCATCATGACGCGCGCCACCGCGATGGTACGCACAAATTCGATCGGATCGAGCGTTTCGGTACCATACAACGGGGTGTTTTCGACCTGTACCAGCAGGTTAATCGGCACGCTTTGCGGGTGCTGGGGCAGATTGGCGAGTTGCTGTAACAGGGCCGCCCGATCCAGATCGGTCTCACCCATACCGACGATTCCGCCGCAGCATACATTGATATTTTCGGCACGCACGTTTTCCAGTGTATCGAGCCGGTCCTGGTAGGTGCGGGTGGTAATAATTTTCTTATAGTATTCGGGCGAGGTATCCAGGTTGTGGTTATAGTAATCGAGCCCCGCTGCCTTTAGTTTCCTGGTCTGCGCGCGTGTCAGCATACCGAGCGTGACACAGGTTTCCATGCCCAGGCCTTTCACCAGGCTGACCATTTCGATTACCCTGTCGAGATTCCTGTCGGTCGGATTACGCCAGGCGGCGCCCATACAAAAGCGGCTGGCACCGTTGTTTTTGGCATCCAGTGCGGCCTGTTTGACCTGTTCGAGCGGCATCAGGCGTTCGCGCTCGAGGCCGGTATCGTATTTCGCGCTCTGCGGGCAATAGGAACAATCCTCGGGGCAGGCGCCGGTTTTGATGCTCAGTAAAGAACTGATCTGCACCGCGTTGGGATCGAAATATTGACGGTGCGTGGTCTGCGCCTGAAACATTAAATCGTTGAAAGATTGTGCAAAAAGCGCTTTAATTTCAGCCAGCGTCCAGTCGTGCCTGATCGGTTGTACTAAATCGGTCATATTATCGTAAAGCCGCATCCAGATAGAATACCAAGTCTATTGCAACAGTGGGATTAGTCAATGTCAGGAAGACAGATTCGAGCAACACTCAGGGCTTTTATCACCCGCGCACTGGACCCGGCTCTGTGCCTCGGTTGCGCACACCTGTTGAAGCCAGGGCAATATTTCTGTCAAGCCTGCGGTTCAACCCTCAAACGTGTTCTTCGCCCCTGTACTCTGTGCGGGCTAGAAAATCAGAGTAGCGACCCGATATGCGCGCGCTGCCTGTACGACCCGCCACGCTGGCAAAAAATGATCGCGCCGCTGATATATCAGGGTTTCAGCCGCGACCTGCTGCTCCAGTTGAAATTCTCCGAGAGCCTGCACCTGGCCAACAGCCTGACGCATCACCTGATCACACGCTTTCGCCAGAGCAAGCCGCTACCCGAGGTATTGTTACCCGTGCCGTTACATCGCAATCGCCTGCTCGATCGGGGCTACAACCAGGCCTTCGAAATTGCCAGAATCCTGTCACAGTTGCTCGATATACCGCTCGATAAACATTCACTGCTGCGCATTCGCCACACCGAAAGCCAGTCGGGCCTGAGTGCATCGAAGCGCGAAAAGAATATTCTCGGAGCCTTCGCCTACCAACCCACTGCTGTCTATAAACATGTCGCGGTGGTCGATGATATCGTCACCACCGGTTCTACCGCGAATGAAATCAGTAAAACCTTACACAAGGCCGGGGTTGAAAATGTAGAGATTTGGGGGCTGGCGCGAGTTTTAGGGGCTTAGGCTGATTGACCCCTTCCTAAGCCTACAGATCTTGTAGCAAGGGCTGAATCGGATGGAACTATCAGGACCGTCGATAGCATGGGCAAGGGTTGTTCCTACAACCCTATTGCATTTCCACCATCCGTGGCGGTCAGGCTATCGTCGAGCCTACAGGGAAGTATTAACGGCGTGTCCTGGTAGTTTCATCCGGTTCAGCCTGCCAGGGCAGGAAGAAAGTAGCGACAAGATTAAGGCGTAAACACAACTTCCTGCCGACTGATTTTCCCGGCCCACAGTGCCGGGCCGGTCTGGTGTATCGACACGCCCTTGTGGTC
>JBGMRM010000482.1:0-2130 GCA_048061415.1 Gammaproteobacteria bacterium
ATGGAGAAGTGGCATTTGGTTCTTCGTACAACGGCCGGTTGTTCGAGGCAATCGAGGTCAACAAGCAACCCATAAAAATGCTTTGGGACGCACAGGCGATCCAGCTGGATGGTTGGGTGGTCCCCAAAGGCGCACCGCATAAGAAAGAAATTATGAAATACCTGAAATGGGCAACCGATACTCAGCGTCTTGCAGACCAGGCGAAGTACATTTCTTATGGCCCGTTACGCGCCTCTTCAGCACCACTGGTGGGTAAGCATGCCGATTTGGGCATAGAAATGGCCCCGCATATGCCAACTGCACCGGAGAATGTGAAGGGAGCATTATGGTATGACTTCGAGTGGTGGGCGGATAACAAGGAAGATATGGCCGAACGTTTTGAATCATGGCTGGCTAAAGGGTAAATCTACCGATTAACCCGCGCAACAATTAATCCGGGGTCTCTGCCCATATCATAAACATGGCAGAACCCCGGATTAAACTAACACCGGGACAGGAAAAATGGCAATTGCCGAAGCTGAAAAAGAAGTGATTACAACCGCTGATGGCGTTCCATTGAAGGTTAGTTTGAAAAAAGCGCTTTGGCAGCGCAAAAAAACCGCGTTGCTATTGGTGGCACCCCTGTTTCTGTTCATTTTGATTACCTTCCTTATTCCTATCTTCGATATGTTGATTCGCAGTGTCGATAATTCAATTGTTTCCGAACAATTCCCAAATGTTGTGGTAGAAATCAGGAATTGGGATATCAGTTCCACCGAATTGCCCGATGAAGCTACCTTCCAGGCGCTGTTCAATGATTTCAAAGTTGGCGCAAATGCAAAAACCATCATGCGTTTGGGCAGGCGGCTAAATTATGAACTATCGGGCATGTCCGGCCTGTTTAGAAAAACTGCGCGCAAGATAAAAAAAGTAGAAGTCCCAGAATCAGCAACAGAGACAATGATTGCGCTCGATAAAAAATGGGGCAAGCTCGACACCTGGAGGGTGATCAAACGCGAAAGTGGCAAATTCACCAGTTCGTACTATTTGGCCGCAATCGACGCCGAAAAGAAAAGCGATGGCTCGATTGGCATGAAAAGCGAGGATCGCCAGATCTATATGGATTTATTATGGCGGACCATCAGGCTAAGTACCACGATAACGCTGCTTACCATAATACTAGGCTACCCTATCGCCTATCTATTGGCGACCGTCACGACAAAAACCAGTAACATGTTAATCATCCTGGTGCTGCTTCCCTTCTGGACTTCTCTTTTGGTTAGAACCTCGGCCTGGATTGCGTTATTACAAAAAGAAGGCGTTATTAATGACATACTGGTCGGTATAGGAATTCTGAGTGACGACAACCGACTGGGGATGATACATAACGAAATTGGCACCATTATCGCGATGACCCATATCCTGCTGCCATTCATGATCCTGCCGCTGTTTAGCGTCATGAAAACCATTCCGCCCAGCTGGGTGCGCGCTGCGCGATCGATGGGTGCGACCCCTTTTACCGCATTTAGACGCGTATACCTGCCAAATACCATCGCGGGCATTGGCGCGGGCGGCATTCTGGTTTTTATACTGGCGATTGGTTATTACATCACACCAGCGCTGGTCGGTGGCACCAAAGGCACCTTGATCAGCAACTTCATCGCCTACCATATCTCGACGTCCCTGAACTGGGGCCTGGCCGCCGCGCTTGGAGCCATACTGCTGGCCCTGGTATTGGTGCTGTATATTCTGTACGACAAGATTGTCGGTATCAGTAACATGAGGCTTGGGTAGACACATGGCTTTACCGATTCACGCCACATTAAGCGAGCGCATTTGGCACTACTGCTTTATAATAATCTGCGTATCAATATTCTTTTTCCTGATATTTCCAATCCTGATTATTTTTCCGCTGTCGTTTAATCAACAGCCCTATTTCTCATTTACCAAGGAAATGCTTCTTCTTCAACCCGAGGCCTTTACGACCAAGTGGTACATGGAATTTTTTACTAGCCTAAACTGGCAGGGTGCGGTTAAAAACAGTTTCATCATCGCGTTTTTCTCAACCATTATATCCACATTTTTGGGCACCCTGGCCGCACTGGGGCTAAGCCGGCCCGATTTTCCGTTTAAGACCACAATCATGGGATT
>JBGMRM010000483.1:0-2123 GCA_048061415.1 Gammaproteobacteria bacterium
GCCTCGATACTTCGGTGATTCTCAAGTGGCTGGAAGACGAATACGATTGCGAAGTGGTCACTTTCACGGCGGATATCGGGCAGGGTGAAGAAGTCGAGCCGGCGCGCGCCAAGGCCGAGAAATACGGTGTCAGGGAAATATATATCGAAAACCTGCAGGAAGAATACGTACGCGATTTCGTCTACCCGATGTTCCGCGCCAATACCGTTTACGAAGGCGAGTATTTACTCGGCACCTCGATTGCGCGTCCGTTGATCGCCAAACGCCTGATCGAAATTGCGCAGGAAACCGGCGCCGATGCGGTTTCCCACGGCGCTACCGGAAAGGGCAACGATCAGGTTCGCTTCGAACTGGGCGCCTACGCGTTGAACCCGGACATCCGTATCATCGCGCCCTGGCGCGAGTGGGAATTGAATTCGCGTGAGCGCCTGATGGAATACGCCGAGGCGGCGGGTATTGCGATCGAGCAAAAGCAGGGAAGCAAATCACCCTATTCGATGGATGCCAACTTGTTGCATATCTCTTACGAAGGCGGCGACCTCGAAGATCCGTGGGTTGAACCCGATGAAGAAATGTGGCGCTGGTCGGTTTCACCCGAAGCCGCGCCGGATAAACCGACCTACCTCGAACTCGGTTACGAAAAGGGCGATATCGTACCGATCGATGGCGAAACCCTGACGCCAGCCCAGGTGTTGACCCGCCTCAACCGGGAAGCGGGCGCCAACGGTGTAGGCCGTATCGATATCGTCGAAAATCGCTACGTCGGCATGAAATCACGTGGTTGCTACGAAACCCCGGGCGGCACCGTGATGCTCAGGGCGCATCGCGCGATCGAATCGATCACGCTGGATCGTGAAGTTGCGCATCTGAAGGATGAATTGATGCCGAGGTACGCCGTGATGATCTATAATGGTTACTGGTGGAGCCCTGAGCGAAAAATGATGCAACAGATGATCGACGCCTCGCAACTCACGGTAAACGGTGAGGTGCGAATAAAACTCTACAGGGGGTCGGTGATGGTGACGGGTCGCAAGTCCGCCGGCAATAGCCTGTTCGACGAGGCTATCGTCACCTTCGAAGATGACGCGGGTGCCTATAATCAAAAAGACGCCGAGGGTTTTATCAAGCTCAACGCCCTGCGTATGCGCATTGCCGGGAAGCTTAAATGAGCAGTCTGTCCAGGAACCTGATTCTGGTAGCGCTGTCGGTTCTAACGCTGTCGGCCTGTACTTCTCCGGACGATGAAGAAGCGCTGTCCGAAACGCAGAAATATTACTTTCTCGAATCCCTGAAAACAGTGGAGCAGGCCGGCAGGAGCTTGCAGAGCAAATCCTTGACCCAGAAGGATATCCGGGAGGCATTGGCCATCATGGACCAGGGGATGGAACTCGCGTTTCAGGTCGAAAGCGAATTCCTGGATCGGCTCGATGCGCGTCTGGACAAAAATTACCAGCGCTATTTTGTCAAAGGGGTCGAATCCTATCGCCTGGGTATCGAAGCGGGTGACCGGAAGCAGCAACAGGAAGGACTGCGTTTGCTGACGCAGTGGGCAGAATTTTGGGCGCTCGCCAAACCGGCAGTGGATGAAAAATTACGCCCAAAGTAATCGTGTGATCGAATGCAGGCCTCGTCGGCGGTACCGATGAGCACCAGGCGATTGGCAGCGTTCCTGCGACTTTAGTGCCAGGCGGGATGGTTGAAAATGTTATGCGTTAAAGGTTATGTATCGGGCAGGGTGCAGGGGGTTGGTTTTCGTTATTTTGTCATGCTCCACGCGAACGATTCGAATGTCGATGGTTACGCGAGAAATTTACCCGATGGCCGGGTGGAATTCCTGCTCCAGGGGGACGAAGCATCGGTGCAGTCCGTCATCCAGAGCATACGCAGGGGCCCTTCTTATTCGGTGGTGACCGATGTGGTAGTCGAAGAATGCGATTGCGAGGACATCGAAAAGCGATTCCTGACCCAGTAAGTCAGACGATTAGGCCAGTTTCACCGGTTACCCAGATATTTTCCGAGCGCGCCGATAATCGACTGCCTTATAAATGGTTTGGCCGAGGCGAGGTTTTGCATCGCCACTATAGTCTCCTACGACCTGGAACTCGAATCTTTCGGCCTCGTTA
>JBGMRM010000484.1:0-2107 GCA_048061415.1 Gammaproteobacteria bacterium
CAGCCAGGCTCAGGCAATCGCCGCGGTTGGGGGTCAGGTCGAATTCAATAATATTGTCGTCCAGTTCCAGATACTCGCTGATACCGGCCCCTACTGGGGCTTCTGTAGGCAATTCGAATATGCCATCGGAAGATTCGGCCAAATGTAGTTCGGCCGCCGAACATAGCATGCCGTGTGACTCCTGTCCGCGCACCTTTGACTTGCCGATCTTCATCTCAGGCAACTGTGCGCCGACCCGGGCCAGCACCGCTTTCATTCCCTGCCTGACATTGCCGGCCCCACAGACCACCTGTAGCTTATCCCTGCCGTCGCTCACCTGACAAAGCCTGAGCTTGCCGGCATCGGGATGGGCTTCGACCGACAATACTTCGGCAACGACGACCTGCTCGAAATCGGCGCCTGCGGGTTCGACCGAATCTACCTCCAGACCGGCCATGGTTAACTGTTCGACCAGCACATCGGTACCGATTGCCGGATTAGCCCGCTCGCGTAACCAGTTTTCGCTGAATTTCATCGGGCTAGGAAAATTGCTGCAGGAAACGCAGGTCGTTTTCAAAAAACAGGCGCAAATCGTTTACCCCATAGCGCAACATAGCCATCCGTTCCACCCCGAGACCAAACGCGTAGCCGGTATACCTGTCGCTATCCACACCGGTATGCCTGAACACTTCAGGGTGCACCATGCCGCAACCGAGTATCTCGATCCAGCCGGTGTGGCTGCATACCCTGCACCCGCTACCAGCACACATCACGCAACCGATATCGGCTTCCATCGAAGGTTCGGTAAACGGAAAATACGAGGGTCTAAAACGGGTTTTCAAATCGTCCTGTTCGAAAAACAGCTTTAAGAAGTCTTCCAGCGTCCCCTTCAGACCCGAAAACGAAACCTGCTCATCGATCATTAAACCTTCGACCTGATGAAACATCGGCGTATGGGTCAGGTCCGAATCGCAGCGATAAACTCGGCCGGGGGCGATAATTCGCACCGGGGGCGGCTGGTTTTCCAGTACTCGAATCTGCACCGGTGAAGTATGGGTTCGCAATAATCGATTATCGTGGAAATAAAAAGTATCGTGCATCGCACGCGCCGGGTGATGCGCGGGAATATTGAGCGCTTCGAAATTATGGAAATCGTCCTCGACTTCCGGGCCCTCGGCGACATCGAAACCGAGCTTGCCAAACATTTTCTCTATGCGGTTCATCGTCAAGGTTACCGGGTGCAAACCGCCAGACCGGCTTCGCCTGCCGGGCAAGGTGACATCGACGGTATCCGAAACCAGCTTATCGGCGATCAAGCGATCGCTGATGACCGATTTGCGCTGTTCCAGTAAGGTCTGGATGCGTAATTTGACCTGGTTGATTTCTTGCCCGGCTGCGGGTCTCTCGGCGGCAGGAATTTGCCCAAGACTCTTAAGCCTTGCGGTAACTTCGCCTTTTTTACCGAGATAAGCGACACGTACCGCTTCAAGCGAAGCGATATCCTCGGACAGATCTATGGCCTGTGCGGCTTTGTCGAGCAGCTTATCTAATGGTTGCGACACGTTTCATCTTTCGATAATCGACAGGGATGGAATTCTTCCCTGTCGAAACCACGAACCTGGCCTTCAGGCCGCTTCCAGGCTAGTCCTGGCTTTTTCAACTAGCGCGCTAAATGCGGGCTTGTCAAAAATGGCTATGTCCGACAGGACTTTGCGGTCGATTTCTATCGCCGCCTTTTTGAGTCCATTCATAAACACGCTATAGGACATTCCATTTTCCCTGGCGCCCGCATTGATACGCGCTATCCAAAGCGCACGAAACTGGCGCTTGCGTTGACGACGGTCACGGTAAGCATATTGTCCAGCCTTGGTTATCGCCTGCTTGGCCACACGAAAAATCTTGCTGCGTGCACCCCGGTAGCCTTTGGCCTTTTCCAGTACCTTCTTGTGGCGTGCGTGCGCGACGACACCTCTTTTCACTCTTGGCATTGCTCTATCCCCTCCCTATGAATAAGGTAACATTCGACGCACCATACGTACGTCGTTTTTGTGAATTTCGAGCATTTCGCCGAGATGGCGTTTGCGCTTGCTACTCTTCTTGGTGAGGATGTGGCGCAAATGCGATTGCC
>JBGMRM010000485.1:0-2090 GCA_048061415.1 Gammaproteobacteria bacterium
GCTGTTCGCTGGCCTTTACCAGGGCTTTCATGTCCGCTATTTCCTGATCGGCCTGTTCGCGAATTTTAACGATATCGATATCGGCTTCCCTGGCCTGCTGAATTGCCTTTTCCAGGGCTGCTTTTAGCTCCCCGGTGCTACATTCGGCATCCAGTCCAAGGGCATCGGTGGCCGCGCCCATTAAAATTTGCTTAGAGATTGCAAGGTCTTTCCAGATCTGCAACTGAATATCGCTATCTGCCTGGCTCACTTTTTATTTTACCCCGTAGTCTGAAAAAATTGGCGGCACACTCTACCATAATAAAATGCAAAATACGCCACTAGCTAAAGAAATTAATTATAGAAAATAGACCCGAATAAAGATAACAGGAATAATCCCGGCCCGGCAAAATTATGATCAAATAATTCATTTTTCTATTTCTGTCCTTTAGCCCGGTGTCATCAGTTTGGCCGGCAATGTCGCAAGATCACCTCGGATCGGCGAGTTGTGCATTGCAAGGTGATCAACATCAGGTAAAATCTCAGCTTTTCGAACCCCAGGCATACATTTTGGAAACTGCTCCCATTACCCAGCATATAGAAGATCTCGAGTCGCGTATCGAATTGTTACGGGGGTATCTTTGACTACGATCGAAAAAAGGAAAAGCTCGAAGAAGTCCAGCTGGAACTCGAAAATCCGAAGGTCTGGAATGAGCCTGAAAAGGCCCAGCAACTGGGCAGGGAAAAAGCCAGCCTGAGCGCTGTAGTGGGTGGCCTCGACGCCAGTAGCCAGTCGATTTGCGATGCCGGAGAGTTGCTCGAACTGGCGATCATGGAACACGATAGTGCGACCGTAGAAGAGATTCTGCACGATCTCGAGAAGGTTGAAAAAACCGTGGCGGAACTGGAATTTCGCAGAATGTTTTCCGGCGAAATGGACGAGCGAAACGCATTCCTTGATATCCAGTCGGGATCGGGTGGTACGGAAGCGCAGGACTGGGCCAATATGTTGCTACGCATGTATCTACGCTGGGGCGAAGCCAGGGGCTTTAAAACCGAACTGATCGAAGTGTCTGATGGGGATGTCGCCGGGATCAAGAGCGCCACGATTCGTTTCGAAGGACCCTACGCTTACGGCTGGTTGCGCACCGAAACAGGCGTTCATCGCCTGGTGCGAAAATCGCCTTTCGATTCTGGAAATCGCCGCCATACCTCGTTCGCAGCCGCTTTTGTTTCCCCCGAGGTTGACGATGAAATTGATATAGAAATCGATCCATCCGATTTGCGCATCGATGTTTATCGTGCGAGTGGCGCCGGGGGGCAACATGTTAACCGTACCGAATCGGCGGTACGAATAACCCATTTGCCGACGAATGTAGTGGTACAGTGTCAGAACGATCGCTCGCAGCATAAGAACAAGGCGACCGCGATGAAGCAACTTAAGGCCAAACTATACGAACTCGAGATGCAGGCGCGCAACACGCAGGCGCAAAATATTGAAGACACCAAGTCCGATATCGGCTGGGGAAGTCAGATACGGTCTTATGTACTGGATCAGTCACGTATTAAAGATTTGCGTACCGGTGTAGAAACCGGCAATACTCAGGCGGTACTCGATGGTGCTCTGGATCAGTTTCTAGAAGCCAGTTTGAAAAGTGGACTATAAGCACAGGCCAGTAATACAGGAATGATGAGATGAACCAGCAATCAGGTGATGCCGATAGCGTCGACGAGCCGCACACAGATGAAAACCGTTATATCGCGCAGCGGCGCGAGAAGCTGGCCCAGTTGCGTAACCAGGGGCAGGCGTTTCCCAACCATTTCAGGCGTGCTGACTTTGCCGGCGATTTACTCGAAGCTTACTCGGGTCAGTCGCGCGAGCAACTGGAAAAAGCAGCGATCGAGGTCAAACTTGCTGGGCGCATGATGTTCAAACGCGTCATGGGCAAGGCATCGTTTGCACAATTACAGGACATGAGTGCCAGAATCCAGATTTTTGTGCAGCGCGAAGCGCTTGGTGAGGACCTGTACGATGCTTTCAAACATAGCGATATCGGAGATATTTTTGGTGTTAACGGAGAATTATTCCTGACTAAAACGGGTGAATTGAC
>JBGMRM010000486.1:0-2083 GCA_048061415.1 Gammaproteobacteria bacterium
CTGCATTCCATAGACCCGTTGACGAATGAATTCCTTGTCTTCCCAGCCATTTTCAAAAATATGCCACATCATGCCCCAGATGATCGGTACATCGGTGCCGGGACGGATCTTGAGATAGTGATCGGCGTGCGCAACCGTACGGGTAAAGCGCGGGTCGATCACGATCATAGGCGCATTATTTTCTTCTTTCGCCTTAAAAATATGTTGTAACGCAACCGGGTGCGCCTCAGCCGGGTTCGATCCGATCAGTAGCATCGACTGCGAATTATGAATGTCGTTAAACGAATTCGTCATCGCGCCGTAGCCCCAGGTATTGGCTACCCCGGCCACCGTGGTCGAATGACAGATACGCGCCTGGTGGTCGACATTATTGGTGCCCCACATCGCAGCCATCTTGCGAAACAGGTACGCCTGCTCGTTACTGTGCTTGGCGGAACCCAGCCAGTAAACCGAATCTGGGCCCGACGTCTTCCTGATATCGAGTATTTTATCGGCTATTTCGCTTAAGGCCTGGTCCCAGGATACTCTTTGCCATTTGCCGCCGACCAGCTTGGTTGGATACTTCAGGCGCCTTTCACCGTGACCGTGCTCCCTGATCGATGCGCCCTTGGCACAGTGGGCGCCCCGGTTAAATGGATGGTCAAAGGCAGGTTCCTGCCCTGTCCATACACCATTTTGAACCTCGGCGATAATGCCGCAGCCTACCGCACAATGGGTACAAATCGTTTTTACGTTTACGGTATTTGCGGCGTTAGGGACTGAAGCGGCTTCGGCTTTCTTCATCATCACCGGTGCGACGCCTGTTAGCAGTGCCGCGCCTCCTGCGGCAAGACCTGAACTTTTCAAGAACGAGCGGCGGCTTATCGCCTGGCCGATCATCTGGCCGGCATCACCGACTGCATCAATTTTGATTTCACTCGATTTCCTGGTTAATTTGTTCATCACAATCTCCTCGGATTAAATCGCCGCTGATTTATAGTAGTCAATGATATGCTGGGTTACATGGTAGCCTTTCTGTTGCTCCTTATCTGGAGCCTGATCGGCAACATCGGCGAGCGCCGCCGCCGGAACAGTCGTGGTAGTCACTGCCACTGCGCCAACAAGCGTGGATTTTTTTAAGAATTCTCTTCTATTCCGATCGTGTTTGCTTCGATCAGTTGTGATTTTAGTCTTCTTCACCGTTTACTCCTCCCCGTTGCCAGGTGCTTGAATTACTGATTTCAACTCTAGGTCTGCATCGAGAAATATTGATCCTCGAAGGCCATGAAAGCTGATCCAAAACGTCCTACTGCCTTATAAAAAACTGAAGATTGTGCGTTACTCAAATCCGCGAAAAATCGCCCCATCCAGTTCGCCATGTGCGACTGGTAAAATTTTCTTTGAACCGATAATTCGGCTCCCTCGCTGATCAACATTGAAACCACTTCGCATAGTGCTGCTGCATGGTCTTCGGGCTCTGACACCGATTCACTTCTTTCGTAGCCGAGCTTTCTCAGGTCATCGCGTAGATCGCTGAGCGGTTTTTCCATCAAAAATCCAGTGAGATACCAGGAACCGTAGGGCACCACCTCCCCCTTGCCCAGGCCGATAAACAAGCTATGATATTCGTCTGCAATGCTGTCCGGGGTAAAGGTCTTTGCCGACAGGCCCAGGGACGACATGGCGAGCAGCAGGTCATCATCGTCATCGTCTCTTGTTACCGCTGCCAAATTAGCAATCTGATCCAGTAGGCCCTGATCCGGTCCGGCGCGCAACATCGCGGCGATTAAACTATATGCAGATGCGCGGTACTGTTGTTCTTCCTCAAGATCCGGTGCGGTCGAATCGGGATTATCGATACTCGCCTGAGGAACTTCCTCGGGCATTGGCTTTGGTCGAAATGGTTCTTTAGAAAACTGAACCCGGGCTTGCATTATCATTTTAAGTCCACCATATCCGTAAACAAGGGAGCAATTAATGTTCCAGTGTTAGCTGGAAAATAATGACCGATTATCATCAATTAGCATAAAACTCTGCCATTGCCTCAATGAAGTGGGTCAAAATTTCCTTTTAAGGCATCTGGATCCTGGACAATATCAACCAC
>JBGMRM010000487.1:0-2078 GCA_048061415.1 Gammaproteobacteria bacterium
TCCGTGTTTCAAACGGTCAAGGATATTATCGATGCAATCCGAGCCGGTGGCGATCGAACGCTGATTGATTTGACTGCGCAATACGACGAATTGATCGTCGATTCGGTGCGTCAACTGGAAATTCCCTTATCGCGGCTTGCCGAAGCTTACCAGCGCCTGGATCAGGAGCGGCGCGCTGCGCTCGATCAGGCAGCGAGCAGAATTCGAAGTTACGCGGAGCAGCAGAAATTAACTTCGTGGGAATATACCGATTCCGATGGTACGCTGCTTGGCCAGAAAATCAGCGCGCTCGACCGTGCGGGTCTTTATGTGCCTGGTGGCAAGGCTGCCTATCCATCCTCGGTATTAATGAATGCAATCCCGGCCAGGGTGGCAGGCGTCGGCGAACTGATCATGGTGGTGCCCACGCCGCAGGGAATTGTAAGCGATATGGTACTCGCGGCCGCGCATATTGCCGAAGTTGACCGGGTTTTCACCATCGGTGGTGCGCAGGCGATAGCGGCACTGGCCTACGGCACCGAATCGATTCCAGCGGTGGATAAAATAGTCGGCCCCGGCAATATCTACGTGGCTACTGCAAAGCGTCTGGTATTCGGCCAGGTTGGAATAGATATGGTCGCGGGTCCTTCGGAGATTCTGGTCGTGTGCGATGGTAAAACCAGCCCGGACTGGATCGCGATGGATTTATTTTCGCAGGCCGAGCACGACGAAGATGCCCAGGCGATATTAGTGTCTGACGATGCCGGCTTTCTCGACCAGGTTCAGACCTGTATCGACCGACTGATCGAGGATATGCCGCGCAGGGAGATTATCGAAAGCTCGCTGTGCGCTCGGGGCGCGCTGATCCAGGTGAAGGATATGGAACAGGCCATCGAAATCGCTAACTTTATTGCGCCGGAACACCTGGAATTATCGGTGGAAGATGCGCCTGCGCTCGCTCAAAAGGTGCGCCACGCGGGCGCCATCTTTATCGGCCGCTATACTGCCGAAGCGCTGGGCGATTATTGCGCGGGTCCCAACCATGTTTTACCGACTTCGAGAACCGCGCGATTTTCCTCGCCGCTCGGGGTGTACGATTTTCAAAAGCGCTCGAGCCTGATCGGTTGTTCGCCCAGTGGAGCGTCGGAACTGGGTAAGCTCGCCTCGGTACTCGCGCACGGCGAAGGGTTGGTGGCCCATGCGCGCTCGGCCGAGTATCGCATTAAATAAAGGGCGGTAATGAATCGGCGCTTATCCCCGCACCGCAAACTTATCTTGACACTTCTTCCGCTATGCCGTCGGGAAGGAGGGGAAAAGAATTGTCCCTGATTTCGACAATATCGCCGTTATTAAGTCCAGAAAAAAATACGGATTCGCTAACGGGAATGGAGCCTATTTCGTATTGTGTTGTACCCGAAAGAACAGAGTGGCTGATACCCAATATCGTAATAGTCGGGGGACTGGGTACAGGGTCTTCTACGCTGCCCTGAAGTTCTGTATCGTCGAGTGTCCGGCGCCTTACGTTGGTGGCAGTTACCTGACCATTATCATCGATACCCTTGACGACTACAAAATCGCCGGAATTTAAATCGATCAGGGTAATGTCCGGCCCATTGTCGTCTTCGAAACGGGTTTGACCATCGGTGCTAACAGCGATCGTAGCGTTAAAATAGCTGAGCGTAAACTCATTGATTCCCGGACTGACCGTATTAATGACGGCTTTGAATTCCACCGACCCCTCTCGCAGCTCAACCTCATCGGCAATCAGGACGCCGCCGACGATGCTGCCCTCGACTTCCACATTGACACCCACTTCAATCACGGCGCCGGCAGGGGAGATGGTCGCACCGCTCGCATCTATGGGCTGATTGTCGATAGTGAAATCCCCAATGCCATTGAACTGCGCGATGATGCCCTGCAGGCTGATCTGATCGACGCTGTTGCCAAAATCGTTGTCTTCGGCTTCGATTTCCGTGGCGTCGATCGAGCTAGGACCCTGATAAATGCCCTTGATCTCGACAAACAATCCAATCGCCAGTCCACCCGGGATATTGATTACCGTGGCGGGATCGATATTAATCGTGATACCGATAAATACA
>JBGMRM010000488.1:0-2063 GCA_048061415.1 Gammaproteobacteria bacterium
CGGTGACGAATACCACCGGCAATAAATCCTTGTGGTAAATGCTGCGTTCGTTTTCGGCTTCCACCAGGCTGACCACTTCGGAAAGAGGCACCATCTGGTTTTCGGTTGACTTCATTTTCAGGCCGAGAATTTTGAACACCTCGGCCTTGTCTGCGGTACTCAGTTCGAGCCGCAGCGGAACCGGGTACTTGAGGTTAGCACGGTGCACGAATCCGACATCCGAGCCTTTGACCAGACTTTGGATTGCCTGCACGATACGCCCCTGGTCGAGGCCGAGACGCGTGGCTTTCTGCCGATCGATTGACAGGATCCAGCGTGTCGATGGCGACTCGATACTGTCGTCGATGTCGACCAGGTCCGGAGTTTGTTCGAAAACGCCACGGATCGAACGGGCGACGGCCATCTGACCCGCATAGTCGGCGCCGTATACCTCGGCCACCAGCGGCGCCTGAACGGGAGGGCCCGGGGGGACTTCGACTATTTTGACATTGGCCTGGTAGGGCCTGGCGATGTCCTGTAGCGGCTTGCGCATAGATTGCGCGATATCGTGGCTGTTACGGTCGCGTAGCGATTTGTGCCGCAGGTTGACCTGGATGTCGGCAACATTGGCGCCCTCACGCAAATAGTACTGGCGCACCAGGCCGTTAAAATTAATCGGAGCCGCGGTACCGATGTAGCTCTGGTAGTCGGTGACTTCGGGCAGTTTGGCGATGTAATCGCTGAGCTCAGCGGTAACCCGTGCGGTTTGTTCCAGGCTACTGGCTTCGGGCATGTCGATTATTATCTGAACCTCGGATTTGTTGTCGAATGGCAACATCTTCAATACCACCAGTTGGAAACCCACCAGGCTGACCGAGGCAACGATCAGTAGCCCGATGCCCAGCGCCAGTAACCAGCGATTGCGACGACCGTGGTGGGCGTTCAGCAGGGGGTTGAAAATTTTGCTGAACAGCGGGTAAAGGCTCAATTTCCCGCCCGCATCGTCGTCGTGATGATGCGATTTGCCGGCCAGTAGCTTGAGTGTCAGCCATGGGGTGACGATGAATGCCACCGCGAGTGAAATCAGCATACCGATACTGGCGTTGATCGGAATTGGGCTCAAATAAGGACCCATCAGGCCGGTCACAAAGGCCATCGGTAATAAAGCTGCTACCACCGTGAAGGTGGCGAGTATCGTCGGCCCGCCGACCTCGTCGACTGCAAGCGGTATTGCCTCGACGAGCGATGCCGAACCCAGGCGCAGGTGCCGATGGATATTTTCCACCACGACGATGGCATCATCGACCAGTATGCCGATAGAAAAAATCAGCGCGAACAGGGATACACGGTTGAGGGTGAAACCCCAGGCCCAGGAGGCAAACAGGGTCAGCGCCAGGGTGACCACGACCGCAACCCCGACGATAATGGCTTCACGCCAACCCAGCGTAAACAAAACCAGCAATACCACTACGCCAGTGGCAAAAAACAGCTTCTGGATCAACGTCATCGCCTTTTCGTTGGCGGTCGCACCATAATTGCGGGTTACCGTGACCTCGATACCATCGGGAATCACGATACCTCGCATTTGATCGAGGCGTGAAATCAACTGATCGGCCACGTCGATCGCATTGCTGCCAGGTTTCTTGGCGATCGCGATGGTGACTGCCGGGTACCTGCCACGAGCTTCGATTTTTTTGTCGGCTGCTGCCGGACCAGCGCCGAACCAGACGAATTGTTCGGCCTGATAGGGGCCGAATTCGATCGTCGCCACGTCGCGCAGGTAAACCGGTACGCCGTCGGAAACCGCGATCACCAGGTTTTCGATTTCACCCGGTTCACTCAGGAATTGGCCCGCCTGCACTGCGATTTGCTGGTTGTCTTTGACGATATACCCGGCATCGAGCGACCGGTTGGCCGAGCTCAGACCCTGCCTGATTTGATCGAGATCGATGCCGTAGCCCGCCAGCCGTGCCGGGTCGAGCAAAATGCGCACCACCTGCTCGCTGCCGCCGATCGAGTAAATATCACGAGTACAGGATACACGTTTAAGTTCGGCTTCGAGCGCACGCGCCACTTGCAGCAGG
>JBGMRM010000489.1:0-2049 GCA_048061415.1 Gammaproteobacteria bacterium
GCCATCCATAAAGGCAGTTCCGGAAACGAGCGAATGACTTCGATCATGCGTTGCACCGAAGAATCGACCCAGCCACCGTAGTAGCCGGCAAGCCCGCCAAACAATATGCCGAAGAAAAAGCTGATCACGATGCCGACCAGCCCGATGGTTAAGGAAATTCGGGCGCCGTAGGTGATACGCGATAGCACGTCACGGCCTAGCCGGTCTGTACCAAGCAGAAAAAACGTGCCGTTTTCGGGAGGACAAACCAGATGGAAATTGCCCTCGAAAAGACCCCAGAATTTATAGCCGTCCCCACGACAGAAAAACCGCAATGGCTGTACGTCATCCTCACGCTCGGTGTATATACGTTTGAGAATATCCATATCCAGCCTGTAATCGCGCCCGTGTACGAATGGACCAATAAACTCACCCTTTTGAAAAAGATGCACAGGCTGCGGTGGCGAATATATATAGTCGATATTGCGGGTATGTAAATTGTAGGGCGCGATTATTTCGCTGAATAACACCGAGCCATAATTAAGCGCCAGAATGATACCGAAAATTACCGCCAGTCGATGGCGTTTCAGCTTCCACCACATCAATTTCCATTGCGAAGCCAGGTAGTACTTTTCCTGCGCTGGCGTGAGCGCCTCTATCGAGTGCGGATCGAATGGTTCGCTGGAAACGAAGTGCTCTATGCGCGCCTGCCGGTTCATTTCACCAGGCCTCCCTGCAAGCGAATACGCGGGTCAAGCAATGCCAGTGCTATGTCGGAAACCAGAACCCCGAACACAGTCAATACCGCCAGGAACATCAGAAACGAACCCGCCAGGTACATATCCTGACTTTGCAGCGCCGACAACAGGATCGGGCCGGTCGTTGGCAGCGACATCACCACGGCGACAATTTCAGCGCCGGAAATAACCGTGGGTAACAGATTTCCAATATCGGCGACAAAAAAATTCAACGCGATACGCAAGGGATACTTTCTCAACAACTTGCCCGGTGGCAAGCCTTTCGCGCGCCCGGTCACCACGTATTGTTTTTGCAGTTCGTCGAGCAGGTTGGCCCGCAGCCGGCGAATCATCGCAGCGGTACCCGAAGTGCCAATCACTATCACCGGAATCCATAAGTGTTCCAAAACCGAGATAAACTTGTCGACGCTCCAGGGTGCATCGATGTATTCGACCGCCATCAACCCACCGATCGAGGTGCCAAAATACACATTAGCAAAATAAAGCATAACCAGCGCGAGTAGAAAGTTCGGCGTAGCGAGGCCGAGGAAACCGAGTAGCGACAGGCTGTAGTCACCCCAGCTATATTGATGCGTCGCCGAATAGATACCGATTGGAAAAGCGATCGCCCAGGTAAATAAGATGGTCACTACAGAAATTAATACCGTGAGAAATAAGCGGTCGCCAACCACCTCGGTAACCGGCAGATTGTATTCGAACGAGTAACCGAAGTCCCCCTGCAACATACCGATTAGCCAGAAAAAATATTGCTCGTAAACCGGCTTGTCCAGGCCATAGTTCTCGCGTAAAAAGGCAATTTTCTGTTCGTCAACCGATTCCCCCTGACTTTGTAGTTCGGCGATGTAGCTCTCGATGTAATCGCCCGGCGGCAACTGAATGATCACGAATACGAGCATGCTGATTACCAGCAAGGTCGGAATCATGGTCAGCAAACGTCGCACCAGGTAATTGAACACTAGCGGCGAACCTCGTCGAACCAGAAGGTATCGGGCTTGTAAATACCGAAGTAAGCCCCCGGCGCGATATCATAAAATCCTTTCTGTGGGACATTGTTCAGGTAATTATTGACCACCACGGGGCGCAGCACCCCACTGATAATGCCGATGCTGAACATCTGCTCGCGATTTATTTCGAGCATACTGTGCCAGATTTTTTCACGCTCACTTTTGGTAGCAGCCCGCCGCCACTGCTGGTTAAGCGATAGCAATTCGATCGCCATCGGCATATCGGGCGCTTCTCCACTCTTACCACCCGACTCATAATACAATCCCCATTTAGGCCACTGGTATTGATATTGAGAGGTGGGCGCCAG
>JBGMRM010000490.1:0-2048 GCA_048061415.1 Gammaproteobacteria bacterium
GCCTGGTCGATATCGGCGGTGGCACGACAGATATTGCAGTATTTTCGGAGGGTGCGATTCGCCATACCTCGGTAATACCGATAGCCGGAGATCAGGTTACCAACGATATCGCGGTGGCGCTGCGTACCCCCACACAGTATGCCAACGATCTGAAGGTTAAATACGCCTGTGCACTACGGCAACTGGCCGCGGATGACGAAACCATCGAAGTGCCCAGCGTCGGAGACCGGGAACCACGCAGGCTCGCACGCCAGACACTGGCCGAAGTGGTCGAGCCGCGTTACGAAGAGTTACTGAGCCTGGTGCTGGCTGAACTCAGGCGCAGTGGCTTTGAAGAAATCTGTGCTGCCGGTGTGGTGTTGACCGGTGGCAGCGCGAAAATGGAAGGTGCAATCGAACTGGCAGAGGAGATATTCCATATGCCGGTGCGCTTGGGCTATCCACAACATGTATCGGGGCTGGCCGATGTGGTCCGTAACCCGATACATTCAACCGGAGTTGGATTGTTGCTGTTTGGAAACAGGCAGCAATCCGGCCTGTCCAGTTATCAACTGGATGAAAATTCTGAAACCGGAACCTGGGCGAAGATGAAAAACTGGTTTCAGGGTAATTTTTAGTCAAAGCGAGAGAGGTAATTAAAATGTTTGAACTGATGGATTCACATTCCCAAGATCCGATAATTAAAGTTATCGGGGTAGGCGGCGGCGGCGGCAATGCCGTCCGCCATATGGTGTCGTCGGGCATCGAAGGTGTAGAGTATATTTGTGTCAACACCGACGTGCAGGCGCTAAAGAGGATGGATATCAAGGCCACTATGCAAATAGGTTCCAGTATCACCAAGGGTCTCGGAGCCGGTGCAGACCCCGGCATCGGCAGGCAGGCGGCGATGGAAGACCGTGAACGCATTAAGGAAGCGATCGAGGGTAGCAATATGCTATTTATCACCGCGGGTATGGGCGGTGGCACCGGTACCGGAGCAGCGCCTGTGATTGCCCAAATCGCCAGGGAACTGGGCATTTTGACGGTCGCGGTGGTAACCAAGCCGTTCGCTTTCGAACGCAGCAAACGCATGGCGCAGGCCGACATGGGTATCAAGGAGCTTTCTAACGTGGTTGATTCGTTGATCACCATACCGAATGACAAGTTGATGCCGGTACTGGGCAAAGAGACCTCGCTGCTCGAAGTCTTTATGAAAGCCAACGATGTGCTCAAGGGCGCGGTGCAGGGCATCGCCGAATTGATTACCTGCCCTGGTTTGATCAACGTCGATTTCGCCGATGTGCGTACCGTTATGTCCGAAATGGGTATGGCGATGATGGGTACAGGGTCGGCGACCGGTGAAAACCGGGCGCGCGAAGCGGCTACTGCCGCCATTTCTTCGCCTTTACTCGAAGACGTTAATATATCGGGTGCGCAGGGTATCCTGGTGAATGTTACGGCCGGTCTCGACCTGTCGATCGGAGAACTTGACGATGTCGGCACCGCAATTACCGAACTGGCTTCTGAAGATGCCAGCGTCGTAGTGGGTACGGTGATCGATGCAGATATGCCCGAAGGCGAACTGCGCGTCACCATGGTCGCGACGGGTCTCGGCAGGGACAGGATTCTCGCCGATTCGCCAATCGTTATGGTACAACCCGAGAAAAATGGCGAAGTCGATTATAAAAAGCTGGAAAGACCCACGGCGATTCGAAAGAAAGTAGTCGGCGATAGCATCGAGTTACCCGACAAGGACAGTATGGAGTATCTCGAGATTCCAGCCTTTCTCCGCCGCCAGAACGATTAGCAACACTAACTCTCTTGCCAGGAAAGGGTTCAGGGACGAACCTGCCTCCTGTTATTCTCCGAACCTATTGCATCGGATGGTAGTTCCGGGCCCTTTCAAGGCCCCTATTATCCTTCAGGTTTAACAGTGATAGCCAAGACTTTTCCGGGTAAAAAAATCATAATTCTCTACGAGCCCTGACTGTTTCGGTGGATTGCCTGCTTCAAATAAGCGGACGTTGATATGATATTTTTAGACAGCCGAAAAGTGCCCATAGGGGAGA
>JBGMRM010000491.1:0-2040 GCA_048061415.1 Gammaproteobacteria bacterium
GATGCCTTTATTGAAGGCTATCTTGATTTTGTGGTCGAGTGGGTCGCGGAGAGAGTAAAAGAATAATACTTCACTGACTATTTATTTAATACGGAATTTCTTCGATATAGACTAATTATCTCTCAAACCTGGATGAGCCTATACAGCGCTACTGCCTTTAATACTTGACAGATTAGGACGACTGCCCTAATCTCGGACCGGATCATACGCGTATGGGGCGATGTGCAGATCACATGCACCTGCCATCCCTGTTATAGCGGTGAGTAACTTATACGGGGGCTTATTATGAGCGACAAGACAACACGCGATCATATTGTAGAAGCTGCCGACCAGTTATTTTATCGACAAGGTTACGAACATACCTCGTTCTCTGACATTGCCGATACCGTACATATCTCGCGCGGTAATTTTTACTATCACTTCAAAACCAAGGATAAAATACTGGATGCCGTGATAAATCTGCGTCTGGCCAATACCCGGCAGATGCTGGATCAGTGGGAAACAGAAGGGAAGCAAGCCGCGGATCGCATCCGTAGCTTTATCAATATACTGATCACGAACCAGGCGAAAATAAAGCGTTATGGCTGTCCGGTTGGCACACTGTGCACTGAACTTGCAAAGCTGAATCATGCCTCACAAACAGAGGCAAACAGGCTGTTTACGCTGTTTCGGACCTGGTTGTGTAGACAATTCACATTGCTCGGCCGTAAGAAAGATGCCGACAAGCTGGCGATGCATCTTCTCGCGCGCAGCCAGGGTGTCGCCACATTGGCAAATGCCTTTCACGATGAGAAATTCATCAAACAGGAAGTAAATCAAATGTGCGACTGGCTTAGGTCGTGCACGGAGAAAAAATCTGATGTTTATCGTACTACTTAAATTTTCGGACAATAAAAGTCAGGCCAGCCAATTCATGGAAGGCCATAATGAATGGATAAAACGCGGTTTTGACGACGACGTATTTTTATTGGTCGGCAGTCTTCAGCCTGAACCGGGTGGCGGAATAATAGCGCATAATACCTCTCTGTCAGATCTTCAACACAGAGTGAGCGATGATCCGTTTGTCGCGGAAAATGTTGTAAGCGCGGAAGTTCTTGAACTAACCCCGGCAAAAACCGACGAGCGGCTAAAGTTTGTTCTCGGTTGAGTAACCACCCGTAATTAAGGAGTAGACATATGAGCGAAACGATAGTGGGATCCGATAATAAATTACGCTGCAGCTGGTGCGGTGCTGCACCTGAATTTCTGGAATATCATGATTCCGAATGGGGTTACCCGGTCAGTGATGATCATCGTTTATTTGAGAAGTTGACTCTGGAAGGGTTTCAGTCCGGACTAAGCTGGCGCACCATTCTTGCCAAGCGCGAGAACTTTCGTGCAGCGTTTCATAATTTCGATTTCGACAGGATTGCAGGCTACACCAAGCGCGACCTCAATCGCCTGCTCAAGAATGAAGGTATCGTTCGCCATCGCGGTAAAATCGAGGCGGCCATTAACAATGCACGCCGGGCTCAGGAACTGGTCAAGCAGGAAGGCTCGCTAGCAGCCTTCCTCTGGCGTTATGAACCTGGTAAGAAACAGCTTGCAAAGCCACAGACGGTATCCACATCTGCGGAATCGATTGCCCTGTCAAAGGAATTAAAAAAGCAAGGCTGGAAATTCATCGGTCCGACTACGGTATATGCCTTCATGCAGGCAATGGGGCTGATCAACGATCATGTTAAAGGTTGCGTAATCAGAGCCAAAGTAGAGAGCGCACGCAAGAAATTCAAGCGCCCAGGGCTTTAACAAGTGATGGATTCAGTTGCAGCTCCACATTACCTAAAATGCGGCAACAACTCGACAAACGTGGCGTACGCCAGGATGAAACAAACATGGCTATGGGCTGGGCCTCGCAATTGTCTCCGATATGGTCAGGGAATAACATGGAAACCTGGTGTTTGGCATATCAGGAAACCAGTGGAGGCAGAGTGAATATCACATTGCCTGGTAATGAGGGCTGACACACTATGGCTTCTCTTACCCCTTAAATATCGTAAT
>JBGMRM010000492.1:0-2026 GCA_048061415.1 Gammaproteobacteria bacterium
AGCGCGGTGATCCGCCCGATATCGATGTGGACTTCGAACACGAGCGGCGCGAAGAAGTGATCCAGTACATTTATGCGCGTTATGGCCGTGAGTGTGCAGCGATGGTGGCCAACGTGGTGACTTTTCGCACCAAAGGCGCCCTGCGGGCGGTGGGTAAGGCGCTGGGCGCGGACGATGCGTTGTTAAACCAGGTGTCGAAGATTTCCAGCAGCCGCTTCTTTCGAGGCGCAGGTATGGACAATATCGTGAAAGCCCTGAAGCACGATTACCAGCAGAAAAATCCGCATAGCGAACCGATAAGCTGGAAACTATGGATGCAACTGAGCGACAGGCTGCGTGGCTTTCCCCGGCACCTGGGGATACATTCGGGTGGCTTCATGCTCGCGGACAAGCCGCTTAACTGTCTGTTGGCGCAGGAACCGGCCAGCATGGAGGGGCGCAGCGTGATTCAATGGAGCAAGGAAGATATCGAGGCGCTCGGGTTTTTCAAAATCGATGTGTTGAGCCTCGGCATGTTGAGCGCGATTCGAAAGTGTTTCGACTATGTACAGCATTATTACCACCAGACACTCAGTTTGCATGGCATTCCAGATGACGATAAACCGACTTATCAAATGATCCAGAAAGCCGATACGGTCGGCACCTTTCAAATCGAATCCCGGGCGCAAATGTCGATGCTGCCGAGACTGAAACCAGCCTGTTTTTACGATTTGGTGATCGAGGTAGCGATCATTCGCCCTGGCCCGATCCAGGGCAAGGTGATACACCCCTACCTGGCCCGGCGCGAGGGGCTGGAACCCGTTACCTACCCGGATGAGCGATTACGACCGATACTCGCGCGCACGCTGGGTATTGCGATATTTCAGGAACAGGCGATGCGCATCGCGATCGCGGTGGGTAATTTCACCCCCGGTGAAGCCAACGAATTGCGCAAGCAGATAGGCGCCTGGGGGGTTAAGGACTTTAATCGTGATTTGTTGCCGCTATTGAACAAGCTCGAACACGGTATGCGGCAAAATGGTATCAGCCCCGAATTTGCCGAGCAGATACTGGGGCAGATGAAAGGCTTTGCCGAATACGGATTTCCAGAATCGCACGCGGTGTCATTTTCGCTGATCGCCTATGCCTCCTGCTATCTCAAGCGCCATTACCCGGCTGCTTTTTATATCTCGGTGTTGAATTCGCAACCGATGGGTTTTTATTCACCGCATGCATTGCTCCAGAGCGCCAGGCGCGAAGGTATAAAAATATTGCCGCTATCGCTGAACGATTCAAACTGGGATCATGGTCTCGAACGACCACGGGGCGAAAAGCACTATGCGATTCGGCTCGGGTTCCGTTTGGTGAATGGCCTGCCGGAAGCCACGGTGGAAGCCATGCTTGAAGTGCGAGCCCGGCTTGGGCGCTGGCGCAGCTTCGAACAATTCGTGCGCACCAGCCCATTACAACGCGATGATTTGACCACCCTGGCCGCGACCGATGTGTTCAGGGCGCTGGGTTCCTCACGCTCGGATGCGTTATGGAAGGCTGAGGCGGCGCCCTACAGGCCGATGATGGATGACCAGGAAGCTGCACTGAACTGGAAACCCGAAGCGGCGCTGGAGCGCATCCAGAAAGATTTCAAATCCTTCAAGACCAGCCTTGCCGATCATCCGGTCAGGGTGATCAAACAACAACAGTGGCCGTTTAAGGTGGCGCTGCACCGGTTTACCGATTCGAGCGAGCTGATTTCACTGGCAGCGGATACCGATGTATTCGTGTTCGGCATGGTGCTGGTGAAGCAATCCCCCGGCTCGGCCAAAGGCATGGTGTTTGTCACCCTGGAGGACGAAAAAGGTTTTTTTAACCTCGCGTTTACGCCGCAGGTCTACACCCGTTTTCATCGTCAGGTGGACCAGCAACCCTACCTCTGCGTGGTCGGCAAACTGCAACGCGTGAATGAATCGCACTCGATTCTGGTCAAGCGGGTTTTTGATGCCGACGCCAGCGCCAGCCTGTTACCGATGCGCAAACGACACCAAAAGGA
>JBGMRM010000493.1:0-2024 GCA_048061415.1 Gammaproteobacteria bacterium
ATTCGAACGCCGCGACAAGCGACGTTCAAACATACCGATGAAAGACATTATGTGGAACCATTGGAGAAACTCGACATGGGACCGGACGCGCTTATTCGCTCACAAACCAATAATGTGCCCACGTTTCATGTTAGGCAAATGCGCCCGATATCGTGCGGTTCAGGTTATATTCTGACGCTGATGCACGATGTGCAGATAATCATTGGTGGTACGAGGCTAATTTGACTGGACGCGGTATCAACAAAATTACAATTTCGGTCATTGCGGTCGCAATGTTCTCCAGTTGTGCGACCGTACCACTCGATACACCGAAGACATACAGTGAAGTGATGACTGGTACTGCGGACACGTCCTTGGGGCGGGATGTCGCCAGATGGTTGCAGGCACATGACGGTCTGTCGGGTTTTTATCCACTGTCACAGGGAATGGACGCACTGGGTGTCCGGCTGCAACTCGCCGAACGGGCGGAAAAAAGTATCGATCTGCAATATTTCCTGATGAAGAACGATACCGCAGGAGCAGTGCTGACAAAGTCGCTCCTCAAATCGGCGGATCGCGGCGTTCGGGTGCGATTTCTGCTCGACGATATTTTTACCAAAGCGCCCGATCGAACATTGTTACTTCTAAATCAGCACGCGAATATCGAGGTGCGTGTATTTAACCCGATTTCTCGAAGCGGTATCTGGACGCTGAATTTTCTCACAAGTTTCAAGCGAGCCAACAGGCGGATGCACAATAAGTCATTCACTGTCGATAACCAGGCTAGCGTGGTCGGCGGCAGAAACATCGCCGACGAGTATTTTCAATTGCAGGACGACAATGTTTTTGTGGACTTTGAGGTGCTTGCTATCGGCCCAATTGCGGACGAGATTTCCGAATCCTTCGATCAATACTGGAATCACTCCTACGCTCTGCCGATCGACTATTTTGTATCAAACAAAAAAAATGAAGACCTTGAAACCGTCCGCGCTGAAGTTACGGAAGAACTGGAAAGGATTTATGACACGGTCTACCAGCAAACGCTGGAGAGCCATTTGTTGCAAGATCTAATTGCGGAACGCCAGCCGCTCATCCCGGCTAGTGCTCGGGTGCTTTCGGACAGCCCCGACAAACTGATTAATGAGATTGGCGACGAGCAAATGCAACTTGCGAATGATCTACGGGAAGTGCTCCTCAGCGCCAAAGAGGAAGTTATCGTCATAACACCATACTATGTACCAGGTGATGACGGGATCCAGTTACTACGCAACCTGACGGATCGAGGTTTAAGGGTAGTCATCGTCACCAATTCCCTTGCCTCGAATAATCATGTCCCAGTGCATAGCGGATATGCCAAGTACCGCAAGGACGTCATCAGGGCAGGTGCCGAGCTATATGAGGTCAGAGGAAATGCCGGACGCGAGTTCGGCAATCGCGATGATGACCCGGACTCACTTACGTTGCATACAAAAGTTTTTCTGTTTGACCGAAGGTATTTGTTCGTCGGCTCACTCAACCTTGATCCGAGGTCGGTGGAAATCAATGCGGAGATGGGTCTCCTGATTGACTCAGTCGAATTTACCGACGGCATGGCTGTTGCCGTGGAAGAGAGGCTCGCAACCGCCGCATATAGGCTTGTCGAAAATAAACGGGGTAAGCTTGAATGGCATGCCAGCATTGACGGCGAAGATATCATAGAAACCAAAGAGCCTTTGACCAGCTGGTGGCGTCGATTCAAGGCCTGGTTTATGAAGATCGTCCCGGATAGCCAGCTCTAGGCATTCCCGACAGGGCAGCATGCTGGTAAATTTGACAGTGTGTCTTTTCCGGGCCTGATCGATGGGTTTGAAACGCAGCACAATCTTGAAGAGTATTTTGGCCGCGATCGTGCTTGCGCTCGGCGTGATCATGCTAGGCCTGGTGCCGATCAACCTGTCATTTTTCAAAGATAACATCGAACAATATGCGCGAGAAAACCTGGATTTAAATATCACATTCCACGGGCCGCTACGACTCCGACTGGGCCCAAATCCGCGCGTCGAGGC
>JBGMRM010000494.1:0-2023 GCA_048061415.1 Gammaproteobacteria bacterium
GGTCACGAAATGTTAAATTATCAGGCCTGCCACAGGCAAATACTAATAATACACACTCAAACTCGAGGAAGACAAATGTCAGAGTCAAAAACCTACCCGGCATCAGCTGAATTTGTAGCGCAGGCTAATATCAGTGCTGAGCAGTACGCTGAAATGTATCAGCAATCGATCGATGACCCAGATGGATTCTGGTCCGAGCAGGCTGAAAAATATATCTCCTGGTTTAAACCATGGGACTCGGTCAGCAACTGGAGTTTTAGCGAGGACGTCCATATCGAGTGGTTTGATGGCGCCGAACTAAACGTATCTTACAATTGTCTCGACCGGCACCTCGAAACCCGTGCAGACCAGGTCGCTATTATCTGGGAAGGGGACGACCCCCACGAAGATCGTAAGATCACCTATGCCGAGTTGCACGAAGAAGTCTGCAAGTTTGCCAATGTGCTGAAAAGCCGCGGTGTGAAAAAAGGCGATTGTGTCTCGATTTATATGCCGATGGTGCCGGAAGCCGCGGTGGCGATGCTCGCCTGTACCCGCATTGGCGCGCTACATTCGGTTGTGTTTGGCGGCTTCTCGGC
The DNA here is from genome assembly GCA_048061415.1 of Gammaproteobacteria bacterium. Classification (GTDB taxonomy): domain Bacteria; phylum Pseudomonadota; class Gammaproteobacteria. The sequence continues at coordinate 579 of JBGMRM010000494.1, forward strand.
CGATGCTCTGCGCGATCGAATCCTCGATTCGGATTGTCATACCGTGATTACCGCCGATCAGGCTATCCGTGGCGGTAACAAGGTGCCACTCAAGGCCAATGCCGATAAAGCTGTTAGCGAGTGCCCGAATGTAGAAACCGTGGTGGTAATACAACGCGGTGGTGAAGCAGTCGAATGGCACGAGGCGCGCGATGTCTGGTATCACGAAGCGATGGCGCAGGCTTCAGCCGAGTGCGAGCCCGAAGTAATGGGCGCCGAGGACCCGCTGTTTATCCTCTATACCTCGGGCTCCACAGGCAAACCCAAAGGCGTGTTGCATTCGACCGCCGGATACCTGTTACTGGCAGCGATGACCCACAGGCTGGTATTCGATTACAAGGATGGTGAAACCTTCTGGTGTACCGCCGATGTAGGCTGGGTAACCGGGCACACCTATATCGTGTATGGGCCGCTCGCCAACGGTGCGACTACCTTGATGTTTGAAGGCATTCCCACCTACCCGGATATATCCCGATTCTGGCAGGTATGCGACAAGCATAACGTGTCGATATTTTATACCGCGCCGACTGCTATTCGCGCACTCATGGGCGCCGGCGACGAACCGGTGAAGAAGACTTCGCGCGCGTCCTTGCGTCTGCTGGGTACCGTGGGCGAACCGATCAATCCGGAAGCCTGGCTGTGGTACCACAATGTCGTTGGTGACGGTCGTTGCCCGATCGTCGATACCTGGTGGCAAACCGAGACCGGTTCCCACATGATTACCCCTCTACCCGGTGCTACGGTGACCAAGCCAGGCTCAGCGTCCTTTCCGTTTTTTGGCGTGCAGCCCGTGTTGCTGGATGACGAAGGCAATGAAATCGAAGGCAATCCGGCTTCGGGCAATCTCGCGATGAATGCGCCCTGGCCATCGATGATGCGAACTCTTTACGGGGACCACAAGCGATTTTTCGAGACTTATTTCGCGATGTTCAAGGGATATTATTTCACCGGCGATGGCGCTCGGCGCGATGAAGACGGCTATTACTGGATCACCGGCCGCGTCGACGATGTGCTCAATGTATCGGGCCATCGGCTCGGCACCGCAGAAATAGAGTCGGCGCTGGTGAAACACGAAAAAGTAGCCGAATCTGCCGTGGTCGGCTATCCACACGAAATTACCGGGCAGGGCATTTATGCCTATGTCACCCTGATGATCGGTGAACAGGGTAGCGATGAACTAAATACCGAGCTTGTCAATCTGGTGCGCAAGGAAATCGGCCCGTTCGCGAAGGTCAATATCATCCAGTGGGCGCCCGGGCTACCCAAGACCCGTTCGGGTAAAATAATGCGCCGTATTTTGCGCAAGGTTGCAGCCAACGAAATCGATGATCTCGGTGATATCTCCACGCTGGCCGACCCTTCGGTGGTAGAAAACCTGATCGAAAATCGATTGAATCGGTGATCGC
>JBGMRM010000495.1:0-2017 GCA_048061415.1 Gammaproteobacteria bacterium
CCTACCTGCCCGAGATGAGCCCCGAGCAGACCCGCCAACAGGTCGAATACATTGTTAGCAAAGGCTGGAACCCGGCGATCGAACATACCGAACCACAAAATGCGACCGGGTCTTACTGGTACATGTGGAAATTGCCGATGTTTGGTGAAACCGATGTCGATACCATTCTCGCAGAGGCCGATGCCTGCCATAAGGCGCACCCGGAAAATCACGTGAGACTGGTCGGGTTTGACAACTACTCGCAGTCGAAAGGCACCGAAATGGTGATTTATCGTGGAAAGGCGGTTTAATTCTCCCCGGTGGTAAGTGTGCTTCTGTACCGCTGTTCGGTACAGAAGCTTTTTTACTATCCGCCTCAGGTTTGCACGCAATATCAGTGATCGGGCTTAAACAATGAGTGACGTCGATATCGATCAATACCTCGTCGGGGAAGAGCCCTACTACCGCGCCACCGGCGATGAGATCGAAATGTATCAGGCTGCCTACGAGGTGCGCATGCCGGTGATGCTAAAAGGCCCCACAGGTTGCGGCAAATCGCGGTTTGTCGAGTACATGGCCTGGAAGTTACAAAAACCCCTGATCACCATCGCCTGCAATGAAGATATGACCGCCTCGGATCTGGTCGGCCGCTTTCTGCTCGATATCAATGGCACCCGATGGCAGGATGGCCCCCTGACCGTGGCCGCGCGTATCGGCGCAATCTGTTATCTGGACGAAGTCGTCGAAGCGCGCCAGGATACTACCGTAGTGATCCATCCACTCACCGACCATCGGCGGCAGTTACCGCTGGAAAAAAAAGGCGAACTGGTGAAAGCCCATGGAGACTTCCAAATCGTGATTTCCTATAACCCGGGGTACCAGTCGTTGATGAAAGATTTAAAGCAGTCTACCAAACAGCGCTTCGGCGGCATGAAATTCGACTACCCCGATACCGATATCGAAATCGAAATCGTTACTCACGAAGGTGGTGTCGACCGGGAGGTTGCCGAGAAACTGGTTCAGGTGGCGCAGCGCTCGCGTAATTTGAAAGGCCATGGTCTGGATGAAGGCATGTCCACGCGCTTGCTGGTTTATGCAGCGCAACTCATGGCTAAAGGCATTAGCGCCAAACAGGCCTGTTCGATGGCGTTGGTGACCCCGCTCACCGACGACCCTGATATGCGCGATACGCTCGATGCAGCGGTAGCTACCTTCTTTTAGGCCTGTTGTAAAAACCTCGAGCGAGCAGGAAACGCGGGCGCGAATCGAATATGTCCATCAACTTCCCCGAATACCTCAGTTGCCTCGGCGAAGGCGATCATCAGCACCTTGAAGCGCTGGAGTCGTCTTATCGCGAAGCGACCCGCGTGATGTCCGCCAATGGATTGAATAATTATCTCGAAGGCATGCGCGCAATGTGTACCCTGGGTAAAAATCAGGACCTGGTGCTAAGCTTCGTGCAGGAAATACCGGCTGTGGTAAAAGAGGTCGGTGAAGATATTATCCCCGATATCGTTAGTGCGACGATGCATTTGTCATCGCATACATCGGGTAGCGTCATTACCCTGGTGCTCTCTGAAATGCCGCTGGTGGCACGTCGGCTGGGCGATGCCGAGCTGGTTCGCGGCTTCCTCCGGCTGTTGCACAATCTCGCTGGCAAGGCGCCGCGCGGCCTGCGCCCGATGCTGGAAAACATGGATGAATTACTCTCCCGGCTGACGCTCGGCGGTTTAAGGCGTTGGGCCTTGTGGGGGGCCCAGGCGCATGCGCGTGACCTCGATGGGCAAATGGCTTACTTCGCTCTGCAAACCGAATCCTCGCGTTCGGTATTTCAAAAAGAACGCCGAGGCACCCTGTTCGTCGATAACCAGCGAAAGTTGAATTTTTATTTACGCGCACTTTGGGGGAGGGCGTTTTTCCTACGCCCGAGTTCGGGCGATTTCGAAACCCGGCAGGGCTTAAGACCCTATATCGAAGAATTCCAGATACATTTGCCCGACGCATACGATGCGTTTGCCGAGATCGCCGGTATCGATAT
>JBGMRM010000496.1:0-2014 GCA_048061415.1 Gammaproteobacteria bacterium
CGTCTTGCCCGGATATACAGCGGAACTTCCCAATTGAGATTCGATACGCAGCAATTGATTATACTTGGCGACCCGGTCAGACCGCGACAGGGAGCCGGTTTTGATTTGCCCTGCACTGGTTGCCACCGCAAGATCGGCGATAGTTACATCTTCGGTTTCACCCGAGCGATGCGAAATGACAGTGGTGTAGTTAGCTTTGTGCGCCATCGATATCGCATCCAGGGTCTCTGTCAGGGTGCCAATCTGGTTGAGCTTAATCAATATCGAGTTGGCTATCTTATCTTCTATGCCGCGTGAGAATATACTGGTATTGGTCACAAACAGATCGTCGCCCACCAGTTGGATACGATTACCAAGCCTCTTCGTGAGGATTTCCCAGCCCTCCCAGTCGCTCTCGTCCATGCCATCTTCAATGCTAATTATCGGATACTGATCGACCCAGCTAGCCAGGTAATCGGTAAATTCGGAAGCGTCGAATGACTTGTTTTCGGAACTCAGAAGGTATCGCCCATCTTCATAAAATTCGGAACTGGCAACATCGAGACCCAGGCAAATATCGTCGCCTGCGCGGAAACCAGCTTTTTCGATAGCCTCGAGAATAACTTCGATCGCTTCTTCGTTGGAAGCAAGATCAGGCGCAAATCCACCCTCGTCGCCTACCCCGGTATTCAAACCTTTCTTGTTTAGAACCGATTTAAGTGCATGAAAGATTTCAACGCCATACCGAAGCGCTTCAGAAAAACTCTCCGCGCCCACGGGTAATACCATGAATTCCTGCAGGTCGACGCTGTTGTTTGCATGTGCGCCGCCATTGATAATGTTCATCATGGGTACTGGCAGGGTATTTGCCTGCTCGCCACCGAGGTATCGGTACAGGGGTTGCTTCGATTCTATCGCGGCCGCCTGGGCATTGGCGAGAGAGACTGCCAGCAAGGTATTTGCACCCAGTTTACTTTTATTTTCTGTGCCATCGAGGCTAATCATCGCCGCATCGAGACCGGCCTGATCATCACAGTCCCTGCCCTTCACGAGTTTCATAATTTCGTTGTTTATGTACCCTACCGCCTTTGTTACACCCTTTCCGAGGTAGCGATTCATGTCATTATCACGTAACTCGATGGCTTCACGTTCGCCGGTAGAAGCGCCGGAAGGTACCGCGGCCCTACCGACTACGCCACTGTCGAGGGTAAGCTCCGCTTCGACGGTTGGATTTCCTCGGGAATCCAGAATCTCGCGTCCAATTAGCTTACTAATACCGGTCATGCCGCCTCCATATTAATAGTAGTTACAGTCACTCACTGCCCAGCAAAGCCTGCTCGTGCATGACTGACGACTTACTCACCTGGTCGAGTGACATCAAAACCTCGAGCAGCGATCGCATCTCCGACAGGGGCCAGGCATTGGGACCATCGCTCAGTGCCTTTGCAGGGTCCGGGTGTGTTTCCATAAACAATCCGGAGACACCAACTGCGACCGCGGCACGTGCCAATACCGGTACGAATTCACGTTGCCCACCAGAGACGCTACCCTGCCCTCCCGGCAACTGAACCGAATGCGTGGCATCGAACACCACCGGGCATTTGGTACTCCTCATAACGGCCAGAGATCGCATGTCCGATACCAGGTTGTTATAACCAAAGCTGGCACCCCGTTCACAAACCATTATCTGTCGATTGCCTGTTTCAAGGGCCTTGTTAACCACCTGTTGCATATCCCAGGGAGAAAGAAACTGACCTTTTTTGATGTTAACCGGCTTATTTTGGCGGGCCACATTTTGAATGAAATTGGTTTGCCGGCATAAAAAGGCAGGCGTTTGCAACACATCGACAACACTAGCTACTTCTTCTAGCGTGGTATCTTCATGCACATCGGTGACAACCGGTAGTTGCAATTCGTTACGTACTTTTTCCAGTATCGCCAGCCCTTTTTCAATTCCCAGGCCGCGGAAGCTGCCGGTACTGGAACGATTGGCCTTATCGAACGAGGATTTATAAATAAAAGGAATCGACAAATC
>JBGMRM010000497.1:0-2008 GCA_048061415.1 Gammaproteobacteria bacterium
AGTTGCCGTTGTTTTGCATTTGCGAGAGAATATCGCGCCTTGTTGGGGGGGTTGATATAAGGTCAAATGCCGCCCGCTTAAAAACCAGGCTAGTTGGGCCAGATTCATTCAAAAATTGAATTGGTTCAAGGGCTATAGTCGAATTTCAAGTTCCCAGGAGTAATGTATGTCCTCTCGCAGAACGCTTGCCAATGCCATTCGAGCGTTAAGTATGGATGCCGTGCAAAAGGCTAATTCAGGGCATCCTGGCGCTCCGATGGGCATGGCTGATATTGCCGAAGTCCTGTACAACGATTTTATGCACCACAACCCACAGAATCCGGAGTGGGTTAACCGCGACCGATTTGTCTTGTCTAACGGGCACGGTTCTATGCTGCCGTATTCGGTATTGCATTTAAGCGGCTATGAAGTTTCGATAGACGATTTAAAGAATTTCCGCCAATTGCATTCAAAAACCCCCGGTCACCCCGAGTATGGTTATACACCAGGAATCGAAACCACGACCGGGCCACTGGGCCAGGGCATATCCAATGCAGTCGGAATGGCGATCGCAGAACGCGCTCTCGCAGCCGAGTTTAATCGCGAAAACCACCCTGTCGTCGATCATTACACCTATGTGTTTATGGGTGACGGTTGCATGATGGAAGGAATTTCCCACGAAGCCTGTTCACTCGCCGGGACACTGGGACTCGGCAAACTGATTGCTTTCTGGGACGACAACGGTATTTCCATCGATGGCAAGGTCGAAGACTGGTTTCAGGACGATACCCCTAAGCGCTTCGACGCCTATGGCTGGCATGTGGTCGAAGTGGATGGTCACGATGCCGATGAAATCATGATAGCGATCGAAGCCGCGCGTGCGGTCAGCGCCAAGCCGTCGTTGATATGCTGCAAAACGGTTATTGGCTACGGTTCACCGAATAAAGCCGGTGGGCATGCTTGCCATGGCGCGCCGCTGGGCGAAGAAGAGATCGCGCTGGCACGGGTCGAGCTTGGCTGGGAACACGAACCCTTCGAAATACCGGAAGAAGTGTATCAAGGTTGGGACCATCGTTATAAAGGCCAGACTGAAGAAGACGCCTGGACGCATTTATTTGAAACCTACCGAGACGAGTATCCAGAGCTTGCGGCCGAGTTCGAACGTCGCATGAATCGCGAGTTACCCGATAGCTGGGCGGAAGCATCCGAGGCATTTATCAGCGAGGTCGATGCTGCTGCGGAATCCAAGCCAAGCCGCAAGTCCTCACTTGCCGCGATTGAAGCTTATGCCCCCCTGCTCCCTGAATTATTTGGTGGATCGGCCGACCTGGGAGGTTCCAATCTGACCGAGTGGTCTGGCCACAGGCAGATACGCAATGAGTCCCCGGGGGGTAATTATATTAAATACGGGGTGCGTGAATTTGGCATGTCGGCAATGCTCAATGGCATCGTCCTGCACGGTGGTTTTATTCCTTTCGGCGCCACATTCCTGATGTTTTCCGAATACGCGCGTAATGCCCTGCGCATGGCGGCGTTAATGAAAATACAAAGCATCTTTGTTTATACACACGATTCAATCGGGCTCGGAGAAGATGGCCCAACGCACCAGGCCGTGGAGCAATTGCCGACGCTTAGAATGATTCCACGCATGCAGGTATGGCGCCCGTGCGATGCAGTTGAATCTGCGGTGAGCTGGAAAGCGGCAATCGAACATCGCGAGGGTCCGACCTGCCTGGTGTTTTCGCGCCAGGATCTGCCGCATCAAATACGTGATTCCGATCAAATATTGGCAATTTCAAAAGGCGGCTACATACTGCGCGACTGCGATGGTATGCCTGAAGCCATTATCATCGCAACCGGTTCCGAAGTTGGGCTGGCTATCAGCGCGGTCGAATCGGAAACCCTGGTGGAGAGAAAAATTCGTGTAGTATCGATGCCCAGCACTACCGTGTTCGATGGTCAACGCGACGAATACCGCGAGTCGGTGTTGCCTCCGGGAATTACTGCCCGGGTCGCGGTTGAGGCAGCG
>JBGMRM010000498.1:0-2002 GCA_048061415.1 Gammaproteobacteria bacterium
GAATCAGAAACGAAATGTAGTGGGAAAGATGGGGTGCGACCTGATGATAACAGGCTCGTTCACTGGCCGACTCTCGCACCCGCCCGAACTGAAACTGCTGTAGATAACGAATTCCGCCGTGCAGTATCTTCGACGATTTTGCCGAGGTTTCCGCGCCGAAGTCCGCGCGATCAATCAGGGCAACACGCAAACCGCGCTGGGTGCAGTCGAGCGCGATCCACGCCCCGGTAATGCCGGCGCCGACGACCAGCACATCAAATTCGGTGGCGCCCAGAGCGTTAAGGTTTCTGTTCACAGTAACTGGCGGATCAGCCGGATCAAAAGTACTGTCAACGAATGTTTATAGCCGGGTGGCGAATGGATAGCACCACAACTGATCAGATTACCGGGGGTGATGCCGCCACTAACACGAATCCCTTGCCATGATTTTCGAACTCCCATAATTCATTGGCGGTAAGCTGGGGGTGGCTGTCGAGGTATTCGCCGAAGGCTTTCTGCTGCCCCAGTTCTTTGCTTTCGCCGTATGAAAACCAGTCATCAAACAGCAGCACCGTACCAGCTACCAAGTAGGGGTCAAGCCAGGTTATCGCTGTTTTGGTCGAAGAATAATAGTCACAATCAAGCAATACCACCGCGGCCGGTTTGAATGGGTATTGCCGGTGCAGGTTGTCGGTCAGGGAATTTTCGTAGAAACCTTCGACCAGGGCGATCTGGCTGAGGTCAACCCCTTCAGCCTGCAGGCTTTTCTCCACTTCCTGGCGGGAACAGGCGAACTGTCCTTCAAAAAACCGGCCATCGGTCTGGTCAATACCTGCAGCCGGGGGCAAGCCTTCGAAAGAGTCGAAACCATAAAAACTGACCTGTTTCAACCCCATCTCTCGGCAGTGGTTGTAGGCTTGCAAAAATGTATAGCCCCGAAACAGCCCAAATTCATAGTAGTCTCCGTCTACCTTGCCATCACGCTCCCTGATCAGTTCAAACGCCTTTCTAATCGCACCAGGGGCCCCCGGGCTCAGGGTACGAAAGGATCCGTGGGTCTTGTGGTACAGCCGGGATGCCATCCGAAATAACGAAGGATACTTTCGCAGGATGTCCTCAACCGCGGATTTAAAACTCATGATCGTGCTCGGTGCCGTGAAAAAGCGGGGTGAATTACGGTGGCGCTTGATCGCCGCTCCCGATTATATCGCAGTTCAATTATATCGCAGCTCAATTATTTCCGGGTACGGATAACCCGGGCCGGTACGCCCATGGCGATGGACCGCGTGGCCAGGCTTTTGGTTACCACCGCACCGGCGGAGACGACGCAGCCCCGCTCGATGGTCACACCATCAAGCACCGAGACGTGGGCGCCGAGCCACACGTCGTCCTCCAGCTCGACCCCACCCTTGCCTTCATAGTCGTAAGCCTGGGCCATTGGCGTATCGACGCCATCGATATGATAGTTTCCGCCGCCGATGATATAGGTATAAGCTGCGATGATATTGTCGGCACCGAGTTTGATCGAGCTGGTGGTAGCGAGGACGCAGTTAAACCCGATGTTGGTGTTAGCACCGAGACTGATGTCGCCATCCTTGCAGCTGAGGATGGAGTTGCGCCCGATAAACACGCCCCGGTCGAGGCGAATGCCCCGGTTGTTTTGGCCCTTGGCGTCCAGGCTGACATTTTCATCGATGATGGCGCCATCGCCAATTCGAATTTTGTGGGGATGCCGCAGCATGATGCCGCTGCCGAAAACCACATTCCTGCCGACTTCACCGATGATCCAGGGGTACATCTTTTGACGCAGCCAGATACCGAGCGCCCCTGATCGTTTTGACGCCACCAGGATGACAAATTCATGCAGCAACAAGCGGACAATACCTTGCTGTCCGACTACCAGATCCATGTAGCGACTTGCCGCGGATTCGGCACCGCTCGATACCGATTGCTGTATTTTGTAACTTTTTCTCATGAGTTATATCGTAATGGCGGGCTGATAGTGACACAGTGAAATTTTCGG
>JBGMRM010000499.1:0-1997 GCA_048061415.1 Gammaproteobacteria bacterium
TGGAAGTGACGCTGATTGCCCCGATTGCGATGGAAGATGGGCTGCGTTTTGCAATACGCGAAGGTGGTCGAACCGTCGGCGCCGGTGTGGTCTCTAAAATTATCGAGTAAGTTTGGAAAACACCATTGCATCAGGGCGGGAGTTGGGCTACCATCCCCGCCCTTTGTTTGATGGCGGGATAAGAACCCTGTCACCAGTTTAGGACAGTAGCTCAATTGGCAGAGCAGCGGTCTCCAAAACCGCAGGTTGGGGGTTCGATTCCCTCCTGTCCTGCCATTATCGCCGATTTTCGATGCATTTAGAGGTATTTTGTGGTCACAAAGACCGAACAACCAACATCTACATTTGATACGATAAAGCTCTTTTCGGCTTTAGCGATCTTGATCGCTGGTATCGCCGGATTTTATTACTTTGAAGGCGAATCGCAGTTATTGCGGGTAATTGGCATCCTGGTGGCTGCCGGAATTGCATTTTTTATTACCTCGACCACGAATATTGGTAGCAGGGGAATAGGTTTTGCGCGCGATGCCCGGGTCGAGGTCCGCAAGGTAGTTTGGCCGACACGACCGGAAACCGTGCAAACCACAATTGCGGTTTTGATCATGGTATTTATAGTGGCCATCATGCTGTGGTTGATCGATCTGGCGCTGGGCTCCGGCATCAGTAGTTTAATGGCATAATTATTTACGGTGTACTAATGTCGGATCAGGAAACGCTTACAGACGAGGTGGCTACCCAAAAAAACCCGGCTATTCGCTGGTATGTGGTACACGCCTATTCAGGTTTCGAGGCTTATGTCAAAAAAGTACTGGAAACCCGGATAGCGGCGTCGAAACACAAGCATAAATTTGGTCAGATCCTGGTGCCGACCGAAGAGGTCGTGGAAATGAAGGATGGGGCCAGGCGCAAGAGCGAGCGCAAATTTTTTCCAGGATACGTACTGGTGCAAATGGAAATGGACAACGATACCTGGCACATGGTCAAAGAAGTGCCCAAAGTGCTTGGATTTATCGGTGGAACGAGCGATAAGCCGGCGCCGATCACCGAGGCGGAAGCGAATTCGATACTGAACCGCGTCGAAGAAGGTGTCGACAAGCCGAGGCCCAAGGTTTTGTTTGAGGTGGGTGAAGTGGTACGGGTTAATGACGGCCCATTCAACGACTTTAATGGTGTGGTTGAAGAAGTCAATTATGAAAAGAGCAAGATGCTGGTTTCGGTACAGATTTTTGGTCGTTCTACCCCGGTCGAGTTGACGTTCGGTCAGGTAGAAAAAGGGTGAGTTGAAGCGAAGCACGGGGCATCCTGCCGCCGGCCTCGCGACGCGCTACAAAAAGCGTGGTTTTTGTAGCGCTTCATTTTCAGCGCGTTGCGGTGAAAATGTTGGCACGTCCATGTGCCAAGGCTTCAGGATTCTGGAGCGGTTAGTAATTTGAGGGCTTAGGCCTTCACATTGGGGAGGGCGAATTGAGTAGTCCGTTTGCACCCAGGAGATAGTATTGTGGCAAAAAAGTTAGAAAACTATATTAAACTGCAGGTACCTGCAGGGGCGGCCAACCCGAGCCCGCCGGTCGGTCCCGCGCTCGGTCAGCATGGCCTTAACATCATGGAATTTTGCAAGGCGTTCAATGCGCAAACCCAGGATGTCGAAAACGGCATGCCGCTGCCGGTAGTCATCGCCGTCTACTCCGATAAGAGTTTCACCTTCGAAATCAAAACGCCGCCCGCGGCGGTATTGTTGAAAAAGGCAGCCGGGGTTCCCAGGGGCAGTGGTATGCCTAACTCAGACAAGGTTGGCACGGTTACTCGTGCGCAACTCGAAGAAATCGCCAATATCAAAATGAGAGACCTGAACGCCAACGATCTCGACGCGGCGGTTAAAATCATTGCCGGAAGCGCCCGCAGTATGGGACTCGATGTGGAGGGTATGTGATGGCCAAATTATCCAAACGCATCGCCGCGATGCGACGCGACCGTCGCGACCATCACGATCTGGTCGA
>JBGMRM010000500.1:0-1982 GCA_048061415.1 Gammaproteobacteria bacterium
GGCTCGAATGTGACGATCGCTATGTCTATGGCGCGGGTATGGATTTGAATAGCCACTTTCGTAACCTGGCCAGCATCTACTGCATCGAGCGCAAGGTTACTGAGTGACAGCACGGTACGCTGTAATTGGCGGAAGCGGATTTTATTCGCTCGGTGACGAATTTCATCTAGAGCGGCGAGCGGCGCCTGAAACCCCCTTTGGAAAAATCTCGGCCGAGATACAAATTGGCCGGTGGCACGGTAACAATATCGTTTTTCTGGCCAGGCACGGTGAATCTCACCAGTTAGCCCCTCACGAGATTAACTACCGGGCCAACCTGTGGGCTTTGCAATCAGAGGGTGTGACGAATATTTATTCAGTCAATGCAGTCGGCGGAATCACCCCCGATTTACCACCTCGAACACTGGCCCTGCCCGATCAGATTATCGATTACACTTCGGCACGAGCACACACCTTTTTTGATGGTAAGCAGCGGGAGCTCAAGCATATAGACTTTAGTTTTCCGTATAGTACGACTATGCGCGACGCTATTGTTGCGGCCAGCGAATCGGCCGGGACCGACCTCGTTACGACTGGTACCTATGGATGCACTAATGGGCCCCGGCTCGAAACCGCCGCCGAAATACGCAAAATGGGCACAGACGGCTGTAACATGGTCGGTATGACCGGCATGCCGGAGGCGGCGCTTGCCAGGGAACTTGAAATCGAATATGCGGCCATCGCGCTGGTAGTAAACTGGTGCGCTGGTATAGAAGGCTCTGTGCTGGACATGGACCAGATCAAACAGTGCATGGCCGAGGGTATGCATTCGGTAAAAAAACTGATCCTGGCGACACTCGAACGGATCGAACGATGAATTATTGCAGCCAGTGTGGCAGTAAAGTGGCGCTCAAAATTCCACCTGGCGATAATCTCGAACGCTATGTTTGCGATAGTTGTGGAATGATCCATTACCAGAACCCGAATAATGTTGCCGGTGCGATTCTCGCGTGGCAGGACGGGGTATTGATGTGTAAGCGTGCTATCGAGCCCCGTTATGGATTATGGACTTTCCCGGCCGGCTTTATGGAAAATAATGAAACTGTACATCAGGCCGCGATACGCGAGTCGATCGAAGAAGCCAATGCGGAGGTTGGTCCACTCACGTTATTTGGCGTATTTAGCATGCCTTATATTTCACAGGTACACATAATTTTTAACGGACGCTTACTCAGCGACGTTATTTCTCCGGGTGAGGAAAGCCTGGAAGTAGATTTATTGACGCAGGAGCAGATACCCTGGAATGAACTGGCTTTCCCAGTCATTAAGCATAGTCTGGAGCTGTATTTTCAGCATGGACCGGATGCGGGCAGGGTACACCAGGCATGGTTTAGCCGCTCAGCTGATCGCGAAGTGAAAATTCATTTTGAGGCCTGACCCCTTAATTCTCGAGTAACCCGACTGTCTGACTGGTTATATACATGGTCAGCAATATCGCCATCGCAAAGGCATAAATCCCGAAGTGCAATTCTACACTGGCGATAATACCCAGTTTGACCGTGACTAACAAAATTGCCACCACGAATACATCGAGCATCGACCATTTACCCAGCCGATGGATCCAGTGCAAATAGCGCTGGGCCCGTGTGCCTTTTTTATCGGTAACAGAAAGGACCCGGTATAAAATTACGAGCTTGGCGAACGGTAGTACGATGCTAAACATTGTGACCACGATAAAAAGAAACCACTGCCCATCCCTGATGAGTTGCACAGCGCCGGATAGCAGCGAAAACGTATTCTCGACCACGATATATTTTTTAAGCGTGATTAGTGGCGCGATCATGCCAACTATAATTAATACGGCAGCTGCCACAGTCAGGCCTTTAAATAGTAGAATTTGTGTGTGCTGCTGAAACTTCAATACAGGCTGACCGGGATCATGGCAAAACCTAATAGTATCAAAATGCCTGGGAAACGCATTAGCGTCATCTAAAGACAAGATT
>JBGMRM010000501.1:0-1981 GCA_048061415.1 Gammaproteobacteria bacterium
AGACAATTGCGAGCTTACCGATTACGCGCAAGTCCGAACTAATCGAACAACAGAAAAGCGACCGTCCATTCGGTGGATACGCCGCCATCACGGCGCCGGAATTGACGCATATATTCGCATCACCCGGACCGATTTATGAACCCGGTTGCAATCGCCACGATTACTGGCGATTCGCACGCACCCTCTACGCCGCCGGTTTTCGCGCAGGCGATCGCGTACACAATTGCTTTTCCTATCACTTCACCCCTGCCGGGTCGATGCTCGACAGTGGCGCGCATGCGCTTGGGTGTAGCGTGATACCCGCAGGCGTCGGACAGTCGGAACTACAGGTGCAGACCATCGCCGATTTATCCCCACAGGGCTACGTCGGCACCCCATCGTTCCTGAAGATTATCCTCGACAAGGCGGATGAACTGGTCACCGATGTCAGCTCGATCACCAAAGCCCTGGTGACCGGAGAAGCCCTGCCTGCTTCGCTGCGAGCCGGCTTCGTCGAGCGCGGCATCCGGGTTCAACAATGTTATGCCACGGCTGATCTCGGTGCTATCGCCTACGAATCCAGTGCGCAGCAGGGCCTGATAATCGATGAAGGCGTTTACCTCGAAATCGTCCGCCCCGGCACCGGTGACCCGGTAGCCGATGGCGAGGTCGGCGAAGTCGTGGTCACCAGCCTGAATCCCGAGTATCCATTGATCCGCTTCGCGACCGGCGACCTGTCTGCATTCATGCCAGGCGATAGCCCCTGCGGGCGCACCAATAGACGCATCCAGGGCTGGATGGGCCGAGCCGATCAAACCGCGAAGGTTCGCGGCATGTTTATCCACCCCGAGCAGGTCGACAGGGTTGTGAAGCGGCACGATGAAATCATCAGGGCTCGTCTGATCATCGAATGGATCGACGAAGCCGACCAGATCAAGCTGAAATGCGAAACCAGTAGCGCCGATGCATCGCTTGGCGATAGCATCGCCGACAGTATTCGCCAGGTCTGCAAGCTACGCGGCGAAGTCGAATTACTCGAACCCGATAGCCTGCCTAACGATGGAAAAGTGATCGACGATATTCGCGTGTACGACTGAGCTGCCCTGTTGAAGCCAGACAACGACCAGCCATCGCAGCATTTCCTGGAAGATACCAGGGTGATCGATTTATCCCAGTACGTACCCGGCCCCTTTGCTACCCGGCAGTTTGCGGACCTCGGCGCCGAAGTGATCAAGATCGAACCTCCCGACGGCGACCCGGCGCGCAATTTTATGCACACCGGCGACGATGCCGTTTCACCGGTTTACCGCCACCTGAACCGGGGCAAACGCGTTGCCCGCCTCGACTTGAAATCAAAATCCGGCAAACAAAACCTGGTTGCATTACTCGCCGACGCCGATGTGCTACTCGAATCCTACCGTCCCGGGGTGTTGCAGCGGCTCGGGTTCGGGCGCGATACGCTCGAAGCTATTAATCCGCGACTGATTCACTGCGCGCTATCCGGTTATGGGCAGACCGGCCCCTATAAGCTACGCGCCGGCCACGACCTGAACTACTGTGCCGCGAGCAGCCAGCTCAGCGTCAGCGGTATTGCCGAAAAACCGGTGATGAGCTTCCCCCCGATTGCAGACCACGCCGGCGCGATGCAGGCCAGCATCGCCATTCTGGCGGCCCTGTATGCGCGCGAGCGCAGCGGCAGGGGCGCTTTCGTGGATATCAGCCTGTTTGAGGCCAGCCTGTCGTGGCAATATGCACCGCTACTACAGCACATCTCCAGGCGCGCCGAATACGTGATCAACGGCGGTGCAGCCTGTTACAACATTTACCAGTGCGAGGACCTGGAATTCATCAGCCTCGGCGCGATTGAAACGCATTTCTGGAAAAACTTCTGCGAGGCTGTCAAGCGGCCGCTCTGGATCGATCGCCAGTATGAAACGATGCCCCAACACACGCTTATTTCAGCATTGAGCGAATTGTTTTCACAGCAACCGCTCAACTATTG
>JBGMRM010000502.1:0-1976 GCA_048061415.1 Gammaproteobacteria bacterium
TAAATATATAATCATAGTGGTTGGCTACCGTCTCAAGCGCCAGCGATAACTGCCTTTCGCGGCCGATGCGGTTAACCAGTTGTACTTCGGCTGCGGTCAGATCGGCGTTTGCCGGGAGAACATCGTAGCCAGCCTCATCGACCCTGATGATCGTCTGACCGATAGTTGCGTCGCCCAGCAAAACGTCGCAGACACTGACTTTTAACTGATTTTTGTCGACGCCGCTGCCCATCGTCGCATTACCCTGTGGATCCATATCGATCAGCAACACCCGGCGTTTGGTCGCGGCCAATGCGGCGGCGAGGTTCACCGTGGTGGTCGTTTTACCGACGCCACCTTTCTGGTTTGCAATGGTTATGATTTTCGTCATGTTTTTTTCTTAATACACACCAGGCTTCGTTTTCCGACGATTCCCGGCACGCTCAAGTGGGTTTCGTGTAGCTCGTAAACCCTGGAATCGAGTGCATCGGCTTCCTGGATGTCGAGCCCCGCCTTCATCGCCAACAGCCGGGTCCGGTCTTCAACCAGATGGGAGACGCTTTGGCAAAATTTAAGCAGCGAAGCATAGGCCCGGCTGACGATCGCATCGTACGGCTCCGGCGCATGATAGTCCTCTACCCGGCACTTCACAATATGCGCATTTTCGATGCGGCAATGCGCGAGCGCCTGCTGCATGAAGCGGGTTTTTTTGCCGTTACTGTCGAGCAGCATCCAGACTGAATCGGGCATCGCAATCGCCAGCGGTATGCCTGGCAGGCCCGCACCGCTACCGACGTCGAGCGCCCGGACTCCAGGGTCGAGGAATCTGCCGATCGACAGGCTGTCGAGCAGGTGGTAGCTGAGCATTTTTTTCGGATCGGTGATCGCGGTCAGGTTATAACGCCTGTTCCATTTTATCAGCAATTCCAGATACTCGAGCAATTGCCTGACCTGGCTAGTGCGAAGGCTTAATTCCAATTCAGTAATCCCTGACTTGAGGTCGGTCTCGTATTTCAAGCCGACTTCTGGATCGCGGGTTGCCTGCGCTTCAAATGGACCAGCAACAAAGATATGGCCGCCGGGGTTATGCCCGAAATCCGGCTCGCCTGACCGATCGTAGCCGGACGATGGTCCCGCAGCTTCTGGCACACTTCGTTCGAAAGACCGCGAACCTCGTTATAGTCGAGCGACTCGGGCAGCGTGGTTTGTTCATTGTGGCTGGCCTTTTCTATTTCCTGTTGCTGGCGTGACAGGTAACCCGCATATTTAGCGTTGATTTCTGCCTGCTCGCGTACGCGCGATGGACAGGATTCGCTGTCGTCTATGAACGGCATCAGGTGTTCGATTTCGACTTCGGGACGCTTAAGGATTTCACTCAGTCGGTACTCGCGCGTGAGCGTATTGTTCAACACCCCGGAGAGCGCATCGGCCTGCGGGGTATCGGGGCGCAGCCATTGAGCACGCAGGCTCTGATTCAGGCGCTCCAGTCGTTCGCGGTAATCTTCGAAGGCCCGCCAGCGCTCGTCTTCGACCAGTCCTAATTTGCGTCCAGTCTCGCTCAGGCGTAAATCGGCATTATCTTCGCGCAGCGTCAGGCGATACTCGGCGCGCGAGGTGAACATGCGATAGGGTTCTTTGGTGCCGCGCGTAATCAGGTCATCGACCAGCACTCCGATGTAAGCCTGCGAACGCAATAGCTCAAGCGGTGGCCTGCCCTGTAGCGTTGCCGCGGCATTGGCGCCCGCGATCAGACCCTGCGCGGCAGCTTCCTCGTAACCGGTGGTGCCGTTGATCTGACCCGCAAAATACAGCCCCTGGATGAAACGGGTTTCGAGTGTGGGGCGCAGATCGCGTGGATCGAAAAAATCGTACTCTATCGCATAGCCCGGCCGGGTGATATGCGCGCGCTCGAATCCAGCCATGCTGTTCACAAACGCCCGTTGCACATCGAATGGCAGGCTGGTGGAAATGCCGTTAGGGTACACTTCGCCGAGATC
>JBGMRM010000503.1:0-1962 GCA_048061415.1 Gammaproteobacteria bacterium
ATATTCAACAAATAGATTCTCGCATCGACAATGCGACCATAACTGGTGTCAATTCGACTGATTCGCGTAACCACTTCCGATTGCGGAAAAAGGCAGGTCCAGTTCGAGTTCGGGAACCTGGCGGGCGACCCAGGCCGTGAAGGTATTGCTATTGGGGCCCGGAAAGACTTTATAGGTTTCTTTCCAGGGATAAGCACGAGCAGCCTTGTCCACTGCATCGATCAATTCCTCGACGCCCTTTCCACGGAACTCCTTCAGCAGCCGGGGCTTCTCGCCATACCAGTAGCGGTCGGGGATATCCTGGGCAATCCGCATCACCTGTGACCCGTGGTAACCACGCCATCCGACCACGTCGTACACGGTATAACCAGCTTCACCGACTCGCTTGGCAGAGATCCAGGTATGAATCGCAAACCAGCCGCGCCAACCCCAGGCGTCGGCGCCGTAGACCTGCAGGACTGCTTCGTTGGTCACCGCTGGGTCGGGTGCGAGTCCCGCCGACTCGCGGCTCGCGGTACTCCAGTTGGAACCACTGGAGAAGATGAATAAAATTATGGCGATAGCGCCAAAGATCAGCACTGTTTTCAGGATTTCCATCCACATATAGTTCACTAAATCACGGTGAAGTTCAATACCGCAATGGATAAGGCATGCTCCATGCCAGCCATCACCTCGGAGCCGTCCGATTTTTAAAACCTGCTTTTACCGTTTTTGCGAAGCCCCTGTCGCGCCAATTATACTTCGCGCTATTAATCCCGTTTATTTGCCTGAACCCGGTTACATCTCTAGAATCAGATCCTGTCAGGGGCTAAATCTGCGTGCTTAATTTTAACTAATCGATCCGAGGACGAGGTTATGTATATCATTACCAATCGAGAAATCGAAAAAGGCAGGAGCGGCTTAAAGAAGTTTGGCAAAACGCCCAATGCGAAAGGGGCGAACGAGCTAAGATTGATGAAAGCCACGGCAAGTGGAAAATCGTGGAAGGTATCTGAAGTCAAAGATGAGTTAGACACCGATACCGTCAAATCACTAAAAACCAAGTACAAGCTCAATATTGATATCAATGCACCCTGGCACGGCAGCCTCCAGGTGGCCTGCGAGCTATTCGACCAGGCCCGGACAGAAAAGAAATCCATACTGTTTTTTGTTCACGGCTACAACAATGACGTTGGCGATGTTTTGAAAGCGGCCGCCGAAGTAGAAAAGCTGTACGAAGTCATCGTGGTGCCTTTCACCTGGCCCGCTAATGGCGGTGGGGCCATTTCGGGCACTGCATCCTATTTGAGCGACAAGGCAGATGCGAGGGCGTCTGCCGGCGCTTTGAACAGGGCTATTGGAAAGATTCAGGGGTTCCACATGCTATTAACCGCTGCACACAAAACCCGGCTGCGTGATATCGCTGACAACAAGTTTTCTACCAACCCGGAAAAGGCCAACGCCCATTTTGTAAAGCTGATCGAAGAAGACTGCCCGGTCACGCTAAACCTGTTATGCCACAGCATGGGTAACTATGTCTTCAAGCAAACTCTAAAAACCAGCGATAATGTTACTTCAGCCCTGGTATTTGACAACATTTGTCTGGTCGCCGCCGATACCAACAACAAAAACCATATCGAATGGGTTGGTCAACTCGATGTGCGTAAAAGGGTCAATGTCGTCATCAATGAAAATGACTCGGCACTCAAGTTTTCGCGCATTAAACCAGGCGAAGAACAGTTAGCGCGCCTGGGACACTATACGCGCAAACTCAATAGCCCAAATGCGCACTACATCGATGTCACGGATGCCGACAACGTCGGCAGCGAGCATACCTACTTCAAGGGGAGCTCGGTGGCAAAAAACCAGGCCCTGAAAGAAATATTCAGGCTCATGTTTAGCGGACAGCCGGCCGAGCAACTGTTGAAATTCTACGCCGACAACAATAGCTACCGTTTGGAAAACTGAGTTAACCAACCCAAA
>JBGMRM010000504.1:0-1946 GCA_048061415.1 Gammaproteobacteria bacterium
ATGGCGGTGCCCGACCAAAACGAGATTCTATTTATCGATAGCCAGTCTTATGCAGTATCAGACAATACGGGTGGCAGAATGATATTAATTGCCTGGCAATTTCCTGAGTCTCTGCAACGTGATTCATTGAACAATCCGGTGCCCTGCGAGCTGGTATTTTACCAGCGCAAAAATAGCGATATTCAGTTACGCCTGGTTTCGGAATTCAGGCAGACCATGGAATTACTCGACCAGCGTTATCGCGACAGGCTGCCGGTTCAAACTGGCATCAATATTATCCACCTGTAAACAGGGGCTAGCCAGTCAACGCGGCGAATACATCGGGCAGGCGTTCGGGCAGGCGTTCGACCTTATCCACGATAGAATAATTATTTTCACCAAAGATGCGCGCCACGTACTGGTCGGCATTTGGGTCGAGGGTCAGGCAATAGGTATAAATCCCCTTCATGGCATTATCTTCGACCGCCTTTTTCGCATCGTGTCGCAAATACTGCGGGTCGCGTTCGTCGATATCGGCGGGTTCACCGTCCGTCACCAGTAATACCAGGCGCTTACTCGCGGGCTGAGTCATCAAATGGTGGCCGGCGTGTCTCAGAGCCGTGCCCATACGCGTCGACAGACCGCCTTTCATACCCGCGAGGCGCGATTTGGCCTCGTCATCGTAACGCTGGTCGAAATCTTTGAACCGATAATATTGCACGTCGTGGCGCCCGTCGGAGGCAAAACCATGGATCGCAAAGGTATCGCCGATGGCATCGATCGCCCAGGCTAACAACCCGGCGGCTTCGCGCGTCAGGCTCAGGATAGTCGGTGCGTTTTGCTGCGCTTCGTCGCTAAGCTCGGTACACCCGACTTTCTCGTTAGTGGATTCGGATAAATCCAGTAACAACACAATGGCAAGATCTCGAATATGCCGGGTAATACGTATATTAATTCGCGGGTTGGGCATGACGCCACGCCGGATATCGATCATCGCCCTTATAGCCGCGTTTAAATCCAGTTCTTCACCCTCCTCGTAGCCGCGCTTACGCACGATGCCCTGCGGTTGTATCGCATCGATCAGGTGCTTTATACGCGTCGCAATGGGTTTATGCTTGCTCAGTATGTCATCCATAAGCTGCGCATCACCCCTGCTCTGCCGACGCTCGATCAGGGTTGCCCAGTCGGGCCGGGCGAGTTGCACCTGGTAATCCCATTCCTCGTAATGATAAGGCTCGGACATGGGTTCTCGGCCTTCCAGCTCGTTGATGGTGCAACCTTCCTGGTCCAGCCAGAACGTCGACGACAGGGTCCAGATTTGCTGTGCATCATCACCGGCGAATTCGCAATCGAGGTTATTCACCATCTCCATGACCGATGCGTTTCGGCGCAATTGCTGTTGCGCAGGGTGAGCGTGGGCGAATTCCTGTAACGCCAGGCTCTCCGCCGAAAATTCCCAGAAGTACCGGTTATCGTCACGATAGGGCACCGGCATATTCTTCAGTATGCGGACCGATGGAATCACCGCATGCTCAACCATCAGATGATAAAACTCGAGGCCCGCATCCCGGCAGATCCGATTATCCTGTGGATTTTCGATTAATTTATGCCTAAACGAGGTGGCGCTTCGATCGATGAAATCCTCTTTGTCGCGCCAGGCATCATCCAGCAGCGAGCGGGACAGGCGCATCATATAACCGACCGTTTCGTGCAGGCCCCGGGCGGTAGTCGCGTCGGGCTCAAAAAACCGTAACCAGAGCTTTTTCAGGCCAGGAAACTCACGCGCAGCCAGATATTCGACGCGAGCGTCTTCAAACAGGTTGATAAATTGCATCTGCGCCGGGGATAGCTGCTCGGCGCTCAGTGCCTCGGTGGTGTAGATCATGTGCGCGGCACTGTGCGCCGCCGCCGCTCGATAAATATCGATACCGGCGATCTCGGCAAACGCATCGTATGCGTCGGGTAGA
>JBGMRM010000505.1:0-1944 GCA_048061415.1 Gammaproteobacteria bacterium
TCCGCGTCGTCGGATCCCTGTTGTCGCTGTTTATTGCCGTACCCACCATTCTCGTCTTCGTCGTCATCGTCGCGTCGCTGGAATCGCATGCGCGCGCGCAGGGGGGGCGTGGCCTGTTCGGTTGGATCAAACTGTTGCCATGGAATAATCCGGTAATGGTCGCGGTTGGTTTGGCGACAGTGAATCTGGCGCTCGGCGGGGTTTTCTCGATGGTGCTGATCCAGGAGAAACTCGCAGTATTGCTGAGCGACACCTTCTACGTACCCGGCTATTTTCACTTTCTGACTGTCGGCGGCATATCGCTGACCTTCATCGCCACGCTTATCTACGTGATCCCGTCGCTAACCGGGCATCGGTGCTGGCGGCCCAACGTCCTCGTGCGGCTGCCTTATATCCTGACGATCGGACTGGCGCTGTTCGGCGCGGGCGGCATTGCAGCCGGATTTCATGGGGTACCGAGGCGCATCTTCGAACTGAGCTATCATGTCGACACACCGCTGGAACATTTGGACGCTCCCTTCGTCTGGGGAACCCTGATGGGCGTGATCGGTTCTGGATCGGTGCTGATGGTGATCGTGCTGGTTACTTATGCCTACGCGCTGTTCCGGATGCTGCTCTCGGAGAATCGCGATATCGGTGTCGACGTGGAGGATCTCCAGGTCGTCGAGTGGAGCGGTTCGAACGTCGAGCGGCAGCGCGCATGGGTCGGACCGCTGTCCATCTTCGCCATGGTGGCGGCGATGTATTTCTTTACGGCGCTGAGTTTCGAGATTCTACAGAATGTGCCGATCGTGATCGGGGTCGGCGGGCCCTGAGGAGCCGACGGGGAGAGTGAGTTAATGAAACAACTGGATGCCATTCTTCTGGCTATCGTCTTCGTCGTCTGGAGCGTGCTCGCTTTGATGTACGCAACTATCCCGATGATCCAGATGGCGACCGGGTTTCGTGTCTGGGGACTCGGGGCCCTGTTGTTTCTGGTTCTGACCATCCTGACGGTACTATCGGGACGCAGCAGCAAGTAGCGCGCGGCTAGAAATTCTGGGGACAGTATACCGAGAAGTGGACCCCATAGATTGGACAGTTGATGGTCGAAGTTAAGGAGTTATTTTCTGTATTATTATCTTCAAAGAAAAGAGGTATGCAGAAAATGAGTCGAATATACCATCTGGGACTCGATTTAATAACATGCTCTCATCTTAAAATATTATCATTTATAAGTGGCTTCAGGTCCTGGTCAGGCACACAGGACCTGAAGCTCACGCGGCGTACTGCAGGCGAAATGGGCGTGCTTTTCCTGAAATAACAGGGTTTCGATGGTGGCCGATAAGCCAGCGCTATCGGGTGCAAAGAAATTACATTCGTGGTTGACAGCACTCATCGGTTCAAAGATATCGGTTTCCTTTGTCATACTCAGATCATAAATATAGGCTCCGACCCAATCCGGGGGAAAGGCAATACCTAGCTCATAACCACCTGACCAATAACAATCGTCAAAAATATCCACTTCAACATAATAGTCACGTATCGATTCGAGTAAATTTTTGACATTTAGTCCCGGTTTCAGCTGAGATTGAATAATTTCAAATGCTTTTATCGATTTTTCGTGAAAAGTAGCAATCTCGCCGGGCGGCTCCCCAACCCAGAAACCGCGCGCTATATTGCAGTGGTAACGATTAAAAACACCGCATAAATCGACGTTCACGCGCTCACCCATTTGTATCGTTTTTCGACTGGCAAGCGGGTGTAGACAATTGCTTCGGAACCCGGACATAACCGGCGGAAGAATAGCCGGGAATTCACCACCCGCCCTGGCCATGGCCGATGTGAACGCAGCAAACACTTCAAGTTCCATCACACCGGGCTGGATAGCATCTCTTGCTGCGGCCATGCCAATATCTGCAATTCGCCCTGCCTCTACCAGGCATTCCATTTCCAGCGCAGATT
>JBGMRM010000506.1:0-1909 GCA_048061415.1 Gammaproteobacteria bacterium
AGGCTTAGGAAAGTGCCCTTCAGGTCCAGAATTTATATTCAATAGAAATTATAACTATCGGCTAGACCCTATAATCCGGTAGCCTGATAGTCAAACTTGCCCCGATTTGCGGTCCTGGAATAATGATAAAAAATTGATAGTTTTGGGATAACTTCGATAGTTTCTACGACTATAATGGTTAAACCGGCGCTGGAGATATAGCTGTGATGCTCTTTTAGGGGTCCCTATTTGCGAGATTCCAAATTAACTTCAGGGAGAACTAATTGCTCCGATACCGGTCATCTAAGCCACTAAACAGGGTAGAGAATTGTGATTAAAGTTACAAAAGCGTCGGATATTCCAACATCGGAAATTACACCCGAGTCGATCTATCACAGACGTCGTGATTTCATGAAGGCGTCGGGTATGATCGGTACTGCGTTGCTGCTCAACCCATGGTCGACGGTTGGCGCTTCGCTAGCTATCGGGGATTATGAGAAAAACGTGATAACCCTCGATGAAGAGATCACGCCGGAAGACGATGCCACGCGGTACAATAATTTTTACGAGTTCGGCACCGGTAAGTCCGATCCGGTTCGAAACGCAAAGGATTTTACCACCGACGACTGGAAGATCACCGTGGGTGGCGAATGCGAAAAGCCCGGTGAATATTCGCTCGAAGACCTGGTAAAACCCTTTCCGATCGAAGAGCGAATATACCGCCTGCGATGTGTCGAAGCCTGGTCGATGGTAATCCCGTGGCTCGGTGTGCCGCTAGCGTCGATTATTAAGTCGCTGCAGCCCACTTCGAAGGCCAAATACGTGGCCTTCAAAACCCTGCTCGATCCGCGGCGCATGCCCGGGCAAAACCGCAGTGTGTTGCGCTGGCCCTACCGGGAGGGACTGCGCATAGACGAAGCCACTCATTCGCTGACCTTACTGGCCGTCGGTATGTATGGTAAGACCCTGCCAAACCAGAACGGCGCCCCCGTTCGACTGGTGGTGCCCTGGAAATATGGATTCAAAAGCATCAAGTCGATCGTCAGTATCGATTTTGTCGAGCAGCAACCGCAAACCACCTGGAATATGGCGGGCCCACGCGAATACGGGTTTTATTCCAATGTTAATCCTACCGTCGATCACCCACGCTGGTCGCAAAAGAAGGAACGGCGCATCGGCGATATCTTCAAGCGCAAAACCCTGATGTTCAATGGCTATGAAGAGGAAGTGGCGGGTATGTACGACGATATGGATTTGAGAGTTAATTATTAACATGGTTCTGACGAAAGCAATGAGATCGCCGTTTGCCAAGCCGATACTGTTTATTCTGTGCCTGGTGCCGTTTTCGAGTTTGGTATGGCGCGGTTTTTACGGAGATTTGGGTGCAAACCCGATCGAAACTATTACGCGTGACCTCGGAGACAGGAACCTGCAATTCCTGTATCTGACACTTGCCATATCGCCCCTGAGGCAGTGGTTTGGATGGTCCGTACTATTGCGTTTCAGGCGCATGTTGGGGCTCTTCGTATTCTTTTACGTGTTTCTCCACTTCCTGGTATGGTTTGTTGCCGACCACTCATTCGATTTTTCCGAAATGCTCGAAGACATTGTCAAGCGCCCTTATATCGCTCTGGGGTTCAGTGCTTTCGTGCTGCTCATCCCGCTGGCTGCTACTTCCAATCAGGCGATGATCAGGCGACTGGGCAGGGACTGGAAGATATTACATCGATTGGTCTACGTGATTGCCCTGCTGGGCATATTGCATTTTCTGTGGCTGGTCAAGGCCGATTATCTTAAAGCTGGAACCTATGCAGTGATCGGCGGCTTATTGTTGCTGCAACGGGTCGATTTCAAAAAATGGCTCGATTTGAAAGTATTGGTCCGCTCCGGTAAACCTGCCTGACTGGCCGAAAGCTGGCACTCTAATCCT
>JBGMRM010000507.1:0-1902 GCA_048061415.1 Gammaproteobacteria bacterium
GCCGCGTCGAAATATCGATGCTGAAAAACCAGATGACCGTCATCAGGCTGACCAATGAAGTTCTGTTCAACTCAGGCTCTGCAGAACTCAAGCCGGCCGGGCAAAAGGTATTGGCGCTCATAGCGAAATCACTCAACTCTTATCCCGACAGGGCTATTAGCGTTGAAGGCCACACGGACAACGTTCCCCTGCGTAATAAGGACCGCTACGAGTCAAACTGGGAGCTTTCTACCGCTCGTGCTTTAGCGGCTGTCAATTACTTTCAACAAAAATATCAGGTCGACCCGAAACGCTTACAGGTAGTCGGTTATGGGCAATATCGCCCGGTATCCACCAATAAAACAGCCGCAGGCCGTAAACTTAACCGTAGAATTGAAATTAAAGTACTGCCGCCGGAATCTGCAGTAATGATCCAGTGAAGATCCGCCGGGGAGTATCTCTTCGCCAGGCTAAATTACCTCGGACCACAAATATCTGATCTGACCGAATTTATTGCTTATGGTCATCGAACTTCCTGCCCTCCGAAACTAACCGCTCCAACAACGGCGAGGGCTTAAACCAAATTTCACCGTAAGCCCCGAGACTCTCACGATAGCGATGTATCCCTGAAAGTACCTGGTCGAGTCCAATTTCGTCGGCATACCACAGGGGTCCACCGCGCCAGGCGGGGAAGCCGTAGCCGTTGACCCAGATCAGGTCGATGTCACCGGCGCGACAGGCGATACCTTCGTCGAGGATCTGTATCCCCTCGTTGATCAGTGGGTAGAGGCAGCGTTCGAGGACTTCCTGGTCTGATATTTCACGGCGCTCTACGCCTAATTCGCTGGCCAGTTGTTCGCACAGGGTGATGAGCTCGGGGTCGTCGGTCTTATCGCGGCCTCGATAAAAATAACTGCCGCGGCCGGTTTTCTGGCCATAGCGGCCGAGTTCGTAGAGTTTGTCCTGGATCGCCTGGTAACCTGGGTCGTGGGCAAATTCTTCGCGGCGCGATTCGCGTACCCGGTAGCTCACATCGACGCCCGCGAGATCGGCGACCGAAACGATTCCCATTGCCATACCGAATTCGGTGAGTACACGGTCGACCTGTTCGGGGCTTGCACCTTCGAGTAACAGGCGCGAGCCTTCACGAAAATAGGGTTCGAACATCCGGTTGCCGACGAAGCCGAAGCAGACGCCGACCACCACCGGCACCTTGCGTATACGTTTAGCCAGTAGCAAGGCGCTCCTGACCACTTCTGCGTCGGTGGCTTCGCCGCGTACGATTTCGAGCAAACGCATGAGATTGGCCGGGCTGAAAAAATGAAGCCCGATTACATCGCCCGGGCGCATGGTGGTTTGGGCAATTTCGTTCAGATCCAGTGTCGATGTATTCGATGCCAGAATTGCGCCGGGTTTACAAACCTGGTCGAGTTGTTTGAACACGGACTTCTTGATCGCCATGTCTTCGAACACGGCTTCGATTAGCAGGTCGGCGTCGGCCAGTGCCGAATAATCGAGGGCGCCGGTGAGCGCCGCTTTTAAGCTTTCGGCCTGTTTCTCGCTGATGCGGCCTTTTGCTACCGAACGGTCGTAATGCCCTGCGATATTATCCACACCACGGTCGAGCGCCTCTTTGCTGCTTTCCAGCAATGTCACAGCCAGGCCCGCATCGAGGCAGGCGATTGCGATACCCCTGCCCATCGTGCCCGCTCAAACTATGCCGACCGAATTGATATCTCGAGCTACCGTATCAGGTGCGATACCGGGTATCTTCTGCGCCTCGCGTTCGGCGAAAAACAGGTGGATCATCGCGCGGGTCTGCGGGGTTTGGAGCAATGCGCGCAACGCAATCGTGTCGGCTTCCAGGGCTTCGGCCAACGGCAGTCTGGTGGACAATTGGAGCGAATTGAGACAATACTCAGG
>JBGMRM010000508.1:0-1898 GCA_048061415.1 Gammaproteobacteria bacterium
CTGCATGTGCCGGTCGAGTCTGCCTCGGCGGTATACCAGTCGCTAATGCGAACTGGCGAACAGTACGGCATAGTCAACGCGGGTTACCGCGCCATCGAGTCGCTAAGGCTGGAGAAGGGCTACCGGGCCTGGGGTGCGGATATTGGCCCCGATTATACGCCGTTGGAAGCGGGACTCGGGTGGGCGCTAGACCTGAAAAGCGCCAGGCCGTTTATCGGTCGAGAAGCAATTCTCGCGCAGAAGCAGCAATCGCTTAGCAAGTCGCTCTGCTGCTTCACCCTGGCTGATGAAAACGTAGTTTTACTCGGCCGAGAAACCATCTACCGCAATGGCGAGCGGGTGGGCTGGTTAAGCAGCGCAGGATGGGGATACACCACGAACACCAACATCGGATACGGCTATGTTCGTGACGCCGATGGTGTCGATCAGGCGTACCTGCGAAGCGGTAGTTACGAACTGGAAGTTGCCAGCGAACGCATTGCCTGCGAGATACAATTTGAGGCGCTTTACGATCCGAAAATGGAACGCATGAAAGCTTAACAGGCCAGAATGTTCCCGGCCTGTTCAATCGCCAGGTTACGGCTTAGCCTGCATATTGCATGGAGTGAGCCAGGCTCGGGGATAAAAACCTGCCCCTGTACCTATGAAACTCCAGCTTTGGCAGCAATTCCTCAACTGGTTTTATTGAGCAGGGCGTTGCATCTTTTTTCCAGTTCCCCGGCCTTTTTTTCGTCGATAAACAAGCGTACCAGTTTATTACAGTCGCTAAGCGCCGAGTTTATACCTTCCCTGTGGCCGGGCGCATCGTCCAGTTTTTTTACCACCTTGCCCGCCTGATCGCCAAGTACATCGGTGGCGATGGCCTTTAGTTTACCTTTGACCCTGTCGGCAAATTCGTCTGTCCACTGTAAATCTCCTGACGGAACCGTGAACTCTTCAAGGTCAGAATCAGTCGCTGCCGAGGCACTGGAGTCATCAGTGATATAGCCTGCATTGATCAGGCCGATTAGCGACTCTTCAAAATGCGTGAATTCTTCCGCCTGACTCAGAGACGATACTTTTGCCTGTAAATCGTCGTAGGTAGATTCGCCATCGATCAGGATCAGGATCATGCGTAGCTTGGCGGTCAGGCGACGGGAACGTGACTGGATTTCCTCCAAACCCAGGGTCGTTTTGTATAAAACTATATCTCCGTTCATGTTTGACAGGCTTTTGCCATACCGGGCATTTGGGCGAAATCTTACTGCGACAGCTCTATAATGATACTGTAAATCATTCTAATGGTAATAATGACGTAAATTGCGCCGAAAAAGAATATCAGGGAAACGAGCAGGCGTAATGTTTCGATCGGCAGGCTGCCAAAAAACGGGCCAAATGCAAATCCGATGTTAAACATCAGCACCAGTAAAATTAATGTATTCCAGCGTTTACCAACAATACCGCCCGGCATTTCTTTCTTGAGCCTGACGACAAGCCAAAGGCCGTAGAGAATGACGAAGATTGCCAATATGCTGAAAATCATGGGTATATTCGAAAGGTTCAATTGGGTATCTCCGATGATCAGGGTGGAAGAAAATGTAATTTGTACCGCTCGTCAAAATACAGCCATCCTGCGCGCATTTGGCATGACTTTAACTCTAACTGCTAAGCGAATTTAGCGCAATATATCGATTCGGTTTCAAACGCAATTTTCCTCCATCGGTAAATTAATCTTTGCCTGCATTTTTTGAATCATCACTGGGGTTGTATAGATAGCCCCTGCCCCGGCTGGCCGCTCAGGGGTATCGATTAGGCGCAGGACTGATCGGGTGCAAATACCTTTTGCGGCTTTGAAATGCCTTTCATCTGGTGCTCTCCGAGGTAATTCACCGGACAGTCAAGTTGCTCGGAAAATGCCT
>JBGMRM010000509.1:0-1897 GCA_048061415.1 Gammaproteobacteria bacterium
GCGCAGTTGCAGGCCGATGAAGTAACCGCTGAGCCGGCTCAGGTAGACCACGGAGGCCATCAGCGCGATCGCGATCAGTGTCGATTGCTGGTCAACCACGTTGGCGTTGCTCCTGTATCACCGCGGCCATCACGCCGGCTGCCACGGAAACTAACAGCACCAGGTAATTCGCCGTTCCCAGTTCGTACAGGGCCAATGCGGCGGCGCCCGAAACGACCCAGGGGAGTGATCGGGTCTTCGAGCCCTTGATAAACAGCATCATCATCGTTGCTATCACCAGCGGCCCGGCAAAGTCGATAGCGCCGAGGTCGAGCGTGACAAAAACATCGGCGACGCTCAAACCCAGCCAGGTGGATAATAGCCAGCTCACCATCATCGATATGCCATAGCCGGTGACATAACCGAGACGGTCGACATTTGCTTCGAGTGCATAACTGGTCACGACGCCCGGATCGTTGAGCAGGAACAACCAGCCGATGCGTCGTTTCAGGCTATGACCATCGAAGCGATGCGTCATTGCCATGCCGAGCAGGATATTGCGCGAACTGACCAGCGCGACGGAAAGCGCGATGGTGCCGTAAGGCAGTGGCGACTGCCAGAATTCGAGTGCGGCAAACTGGCCCGAGGCGGTGAATACCGATGCGCTCATCAGCATTGCCTGCCATTGGCTGAGATCGACGGCGGATGCGGTAATGCCAAACATCACCCCAAATATGAATGTCGACAGGAAATAATCCCCGGACGAACGAATGCCGAGTAGCAGGCTTTTATAGGTGGTCATCGGTGAGGCTCGTGTCAGACTGGCCGAACGGATACTATATGAGGCCGGGGGATTGTAGAAGTGGCTATCGTGATTATTGATAATGAATCCAGGGGGCCTGGCGAATATCGACCGCCGGGCCATTTTTTAATTAAAGCGGGCAGGTCCCTTTAATTCAATGTTCCAATTTATCCGTAACTGGCTAGACCGACGCGTTATTCGACGCTCGTCCACAACCTCGACGCAGTGGGCTGTGGCATTTGCCTCGCTGCCGTTGCTACAGGGATTAACGACCGATGAAAAGTGCAGGTTGCAGGAGTTGGCTATCTTGTTTTGTCATCGCAAGGTGTTCGAAGGCGCGCATGGCCTGGTCGTTACCCGGCCGATGGCATTGATCGTTGCGCTGCAAGCCTGCCTGCCGGTACTGAAGCTGGGCCTGGAGGGATACGAGGGTTGGGTTTCGGTGGTGGTTTATCCGAGCGGGTTTGCGCCAAAGCGTGTTATCCGGGATGAATATGGCGTGGAGCATCAGGTGCAGTCGAATTTATCCGGTGAAGCCTGGCAGCGCGGGCCGGTGGTGTTGGCCTGGGATGAAACCGAGCGCGCCGGAGTCATCGATGGGCATAACCTGGTGATCCACGAGTTTGCGCACAAGCTCGATATGCAAAATGGGGTCGCCAATGGATTTCCGCCTTTGCACCCGGGCATGGACTCGAAGGCATGGACCGGGGCCTTCAGTGCCGGGTTCGAGGATTTACAGCGCAAATGCAATAGCGGGGAAGACATCGGTATCGATTGCTACGCAGCGAGTTCGCCGGCCGAATATTTTGCGGTGTTGAGTGAAGTGTTTTTTGAACGACCCGATCTGCTCCAGCAGCACTACGCCGCGGTTTACCAACAGCTGCGGCAGTATTATCGGCAGGACCCGTTAACGCGGTTGGGATTGCCAGGTTCCCGCCCGCGCGGTATTGACCGAGTGCAGTAGCTTGACATCGTAAATGTGAGTGTTATTCTTTATTCGCGAATAGCGAACACACTATATAGATGAACTTGAAACCACAGGATATTTTGTTTTTGTTGAAGCTGGTTTCAGTTGGGAAAGAACCCTGGTCCTTCAATAAAATGGCGGCCGACCTC
>JBGMRM010000510.1:0-1883 GCA_048061415.1 Gammaproteobacteria bacterium
CTATGGTCGATGGCGCCATTGTCATCGGACGGTTCCGGGTATGCAGGCATCGTCGGCCTCGCCGGGCGGGGACTCGTTAGCTTGCCACTGGCCATCATTTCGCGAAGTTCAGTAGTGGCGGTTTCCGGTTCTACCCCGAGCTCCAGGGACAGTGCGTCCCGGCATCGCCGGTATGCCTTTAACGCGTGGTTTCGACTGCCTTTATCAAAGTAGGCGCGCATCAGCAATCGCCACCCATCTTCGACCAGGGGATCCTGGTCAACCAGGCGTTCAGCGGTTTCTATTGCGTGATCAAATTCCTTCGAATCGATCAACGCTTGACTGAGCTTAGACAGTACCTCGATCAGTTGGCGCTTGAATCGGCCTCGTTCGTTGTCCAGCCAATCCTCGCAGGCTGCATCGCGAATGGTAATGCCTTCTAAAAATTCGCCCTGGTAATGCTCGGCTGCTTGAGACAGGGCTTCCAGGGTTTCCTCAGCTGCAAGTTGTTCGAACTCTCGAACGTCAACCTGAATTTGTCCGGCGGACAGCTTGACTATCGTACGCTCGATTTCCAAAAGCCCTGGAATTTCTGTTTCGAATGCCTTTTTGATCGAGCTGAGCGATTGCCGTAGAGAATTCCTGGCCTGGTCTTCACCGCGGTCACTCCACAGTAAATTAATTAGTCGGTCACGAAGGTGAGGAATGCCGGGCGCCAGCGCCAGGTACGCCAGTAACACCTCAGATTTACGCGTGGTAAGGTTTAACGGTGCTCC
The DNA here is from genome assembly GCA_048061415.1 of Gammaproteobacteria bacterium. Lineage (GTDB taxonomy): Bacteria > Pseudomonadota > Gammaproteobacteria. The sequence goes on from JBGMRM010000510.1 coordinate 756, forward strand.
TGAGGGCAGTCTGCATTCCATTTGGCCTAGTAATTTGAGCCTTAATACTGGCATTTTCCTCCCAGGGTCAGATTATTTTGTTTAATTTCTTAGAATAAAACTTTATATTTCAATAGCATAAGAAATTTAATGATTTTTTAATGATTATTTTGTTGGATTTAATGTCTTTGTGCAAGGAAATTAATGGACGCTTGCAAGAATGCCTCCATCGAAAACAGACAAACCGCAAAGAGGCACCCAAAATGAGAAAAGTCAGAACCCGTAAAAGCAGTACTACTAATCCACTGCTCATGTTTACCGCAGGGCTTGAACAAACCGTAGGCAATCAGATGATGCACCAGTCGAAGTACGACGATCAGGAATTGCGCGCGATGGCGAGATCACCCAAAAAACAGGTGTTGCCGATTAGTGTTTTCTCTGTTCTCGCACAACAGTTAATCTGGTAAAAGGCGCGTCACCAGTCTAATACGCTGGGGGTAGGTGAATGCTAACGATTCAGATATCACCATAGACTTTGTGAAATTGGCGTGTATTCTTGGGCGCAGTCAAGTGTGAATAGATCCATGATATGCCCAGGATATTGATTGCAGTTGTGTTAATAGTAACCGCTAGCCCTGTTTGGGCGCATAATTTCAGACTGGGATTTGTGGCGCCGATGTCGGGGTCGCAGAGTGAAATCGGGCGGGAGGTGCTCGATGGATTCTTGCTTGCCACCACGGAAGAAGATGCCCATCCAGATGAATCATCGGACGGCCACCTGGGTGGGCTCGATTCCTACGTAATCGAAATCGATGATTCGACGGGTGAAGCCGCAACCATCGAGATGGTCGAGGATATGGTGAGAAGCAAAAAACCGCTATTTGTGACTGGCGTCTTTTCGGCGGGACTCGCCAGTCAAATTGCCGATGTGCTTAAAAAAAGCGGCTCTGTTCTGGTTAACCCGGTCGATAGCGCAATGTGGCGCGAGGTAACCGAGGCGCCGGGAAAACTTACAACGATGAGCGGGGAATCGTTTAACGCAGCCTTCAAAGCGGCCTATGGTTATAAGCCGAACGCAAACGTCCACCGGGGATATATCGCGGCTCGCCTGATAGCCTCGACCGTACGATCCCTGCCGGCATCGCAGCT
>JBGMRM010000511.1:0-1879 GCA_048061415.1 Gammaproteobacteria bacterium
GGAAATGCAGTAGGGCTGTCCGGAACAGCCTCTGCCCATGTCGCGCAAGGCCCTGTAAATATATCCCGGTGGTTACACCTATATAGCCTGACACTATTTGAACAACATTTTTTGTTCCAGTATTAAAAGTAATGAATTATTACAGGCTACATTGGTACTCGAATAGGAATTTATCGTTGAAGTAACCTGTGCTGCGGCCCGTCTATAGTACAATGCCGTGATGGCTAATCTTGGACAGTTTAATACCCTGGGCGTGGTGAAACAGGTCGACTTTGGGTTTTTTCTCGACGGTGGGCAATGGGGCGAAATTTTACTTCCGCGGCGGTATGTGCCTCCGGGATTAAAGCCTGGCGGTGAAATCCGGGTCTTTCTGTATAACGATTCGGAAGACCGCATCGTCGCAACCACGCAAACGCCCAAGGCCCTTGTCGGCGAATGCGCCTATTTGAAAGTAATCAGTCTCGACAATATTGGCGCCTTCATGGACTGGGGTCTGGCAAAGGATTTACTCGTGCCCTATAGCGAGCAGCAAAAGCCGATGCAAAAAGGTTATTCCTATGTGGCCTACGTATTTATCGATGAGGCAACCCAGCGCATCGCCGCTTCCACAAAACTGGAACAACACTTATCCGATGATGCGAGCCAGTTTAAATCGAAGCAGCCGGTCGACTTGTTGATCTATGGGAAGAGTGATCTCGGTTTCAAGGCTGTTATCAATGGCACCCATTTAGGCCAGTTGTTTGAGGGCGAAACCTTTCAAATACTGCACTATGGTGAAAAAATCAAAGGTTTTATCAAGCAGGTTCGTGTAGATGGCAAGGTCGACCTGATGTTACAACTGCCCTCGCACCTGACCCGCGATAGTCTCACCGAAGCGATCGTCGATCACCTGCGGCAACACGATGGCGCCTCTACCCTGACCGATAAAAGCCCGCCCGATGATATCTATGCAAGCTTTGGCGTCAGCAAGGCGAGTTATAAAAAGGCGCTCGGTCAATTGTATAAAAATAGGCAGATTCTGATCGAGAAACACCGGATTACCCTGCTTTAGAACCGCCGGGAATAAACTAATCGTTGAAATTGATTACTCAATCGGCACAATTCGTGATACCCAGTAATGGAATAAATTGATGGCAAGTAACTATTTTTCCAAAATCTTCAGCCGCTCACCTTTCACTGCGATGCAGGAACACATGGACATTGTCAATGAATGTGTGCACCGGCTCACGCCCTTCTTTAAAGCGGTATTGAAACAGGACCATACCAGTGTGAGGGAGGTATACAGGGAAATCGGTAAACTCGAAAACAGGGCCGACGCGCTGAAGAAAAAACTTCGCCTGCAGATGCCCAAAGGACTTTTCATGCCGGTCGCGAGACGCGACCTGCTGGAGCTATTGCTGGTGCAGGACAAGGCGGCTAACCAGGCCAAGGACATATCCGGCCTGATAACAGGGCGTAAGATGATCTTTCCAGGCCAGGTAGCCGAACTCCTTCCCAGTTATGTCAAACGTTGCGAAGACGCCTGTCAACAGGCGAAGAAGGTGATTAACGAACTCGATGAACTGGTTGAAACCGGTTTTGCCGGCAAAGAAGTGCAGGTCGTCGCGTCGATCATCCACGAGCTTGATGCGATCGAAAAAGATACCGACAAGATGCAGATCAAGATTCGCGCAACCCTGTTAAAAATCGAAAAGGACTTATCGCCGATCGATGTGATGTTTTATTACAAGGTCATCGAGGGTATCGGGGAAGTGGCTGATATTTCTCAGCGTATTGGTAGTCGAGTCGAGATACTACTCGCCAAGTAAGATTGCTTCTCATACTTAATCTGGAATTATTATGGACCAGGCCACAGTTTATATCATCCTCGCAGGTGCTC
>JBGMRM010000512.1:0-1879 GCA_048061415.1 Gammaproteobacteria bacterium
TTTTTTCCCGAAGCGTCTGACCGATCATTAATGCCAGCACTGCGGCAATTGCCAGTGGAATCGTTTCGTAGAACAGGCTGAGGCTAATCAGTCCAGCTATCGATAGCACGGCAATTTGAGATACCTTGCCAATCAGGAAGCAGGTATTTAATACGGGCACCATCCTTGCGCGTGGCACTTCGAGCGATAGAAAAAATATGCTCAGTATCGCAATCATCACGTTCGTCGCACCACCAGCCAGCCCGGCCAGAATACCGAATAAAGCCATCGCACTAAACAAGTTGGAATCTATCCATCGCCGCGGTACTCGACCCGACAGGTTGGTCCACAGATAAAGCAGAATTAACCCCGCCAGTGCCAGCCTGAAGGGGTTCGGGTCGAAACTAGCGAGAATATAAGCACCCAGAATAGCGCCGATCAAAACAAACCCGGTGAGGGGTAAAAAGCGCCGGATGCTGGCAAGCGAATGGCGACTATTCCAGATACTCGCGATATTGACTGCCACCGTGGGCAGCAAGGTTAGTAATATGGCGCTACGTACATCGAAAAATACCGCAAGCATCGGCGTAGCCACCATCGGAAAACCCAGGCCCAACGTTCCATGTACCAGTCCGGCAAATAGCATAATCGATAGCACTACGATCGCCAGTGGCCAGTCGAGTTGTAGTAGAGATATCATTTACTTACGATTCCTACGCCGTAATCGCCAGGACCTGTCTGCAGGTTTCCAGCATAAGGCGCGGTGATTAGCCCCGTCCTATATACGGCATTTTGGTGGCCATGATGGTCATAAACTGCACGTTGGTTTCGATTGGTAGCTCGGCCATCTGTAGCACGGCCTGGGCGACCTGTGCGACATCCATTACCGGTTCGGCGGCGATCTCCCCATTAGCCTGCGGTACTCCCTCAGGCATTTTCCTGGTCAGCGGTGTTTCGGCATTGCCGATATCGATTTGCCCACAGGCGATATCATCTTTGCGGCCATCGAGGGAAATACTTTTGGTGAGCCCGGTGATCGCGTGCTTGGTCGAAGTGTAAGGCGCTGAAAAAGGCCGTGGCACATGCGCCGATATGGAACCGTTATTGATGATTCGCCCCCCTTTCGGCGACTGATTTTTCATTATCCGGATGGCCTGTTGCGCGCACAGGAAAGCACCCGTCAAATTCGTATCGACCACGCCCTGCCACTGTTCGTAACTTAACTCTTCCATCGGCATCGCCGGCGTCGCTCGCCCTGCATTGTTAAATAGCAGATCGAGGCGGCCGAATGCTTCTTCGGTTTTCGCAAAAAGGGATTTCACCTGCTCAGGTTTACCGACATCACAACCGACACATATAGTGCGGCTAGCATCAACGCCCGAAAGCCTGGCAGTTTCTTCCAGCAATTCCACCCGCCTTCCGCTGAGTGTGACTGAATAACCCGAACCTAACAGCGCGATACTGACCGCACGGCCAATTCCGCTACCAGCACCCGTAATCAGCGCGATTTTTTGTTTCGCATTCATTCTTTACCTGTTAAAAGTAAGCTGTCCAACCAATTTCCCGGCTGCTTCGAAAAAGCCACCCAAATGATATCTGTATTCTATCGACCTGAAATAAGTCTGTGGTGCTGTCCACTTCAGTTCAAGTCTAATATAAAAATTAAATCCAGTACCTGATAATCCGCGACGCCCAGCCCAGTATTTTGAGTAACCAGGGATAGTTTTGCCAGCGAGCCAGCGTAATTTCGGTACAGTCTTCGATATCGGCGCAAAACTTTTGCTGCAGGCTCCGGACGCTCTCTTCACTGGTCAAAATAGCGTCCAGTTCGAGGTCATGTAAAAAACTGCGATAATTTAAATTGGTGCTTCCCACCAGTACCTGCTCATCGATCAACATG
>JBGMRM010000513.1:0-1877 GCA_048061415.1 Gammaproteobacteria bacterium
GAATCTATTGCGATTATGGCAGTCGAATCAGGCTTGCCTGCGTTATAAACCAGTCCCGAGATTCTTCGATATATGAGTAAACTTTTAGCTAAATTGCCCTACCCCGCGATACTCGCTCTGGCGGCATTTTTCGGCGCTTTAATGCCATTGGCGTTCGCGCCTTTATCTATCTGGCCCCTGTTATTTCTGTTGCTGGCCTTACTGTTTTTGCTGGTAGAAACTCAAACTTCCTGTCGACGGGCCTTTTACATCGGCTGGTTTTTCGGTATGGGCTATTTCGGATTCGGGGTTTACTGGGTCTATAACAGTCTGTACAACTTTGGCGGAGCGCCACCGGTTGTCGCCGGTTTCCTGACCGCGTTGCTGATCCTTTTCCTGGCCCTGTATATCGGCCTCGTTCTATGCGGCTGGAAGTTTATCCAGCGTACCACCGGGCGGCGGGATATCTGGATATTACCGTTACTCTGGTTTGCATTCGAGTGGCTCAGGGGCTGGTTTCTGACCGGTATGCCGTGGCTGAGCCTGGGATATTCGCAAACGGAATCCCCGCTTGCCGGTTTTGCGCCGCTGATTGGTGTTTATGGTTTAAGTGCGTTGAGCGTCTTTATAGGGCTCGCCCTGCTACGAGTCGTACTCGACCGTGAGTACCGCCATATTGCGCTGATCGTGCTGATTCCCGGCGCGGGCATAGCACTACAAAATATCGACTGGACCGAAGCGCAAACCAGCTCGCTAAAGGTGACGATGGTGCAGGGAAATATCCCGCAGGATGTCAAATGGCAATACGATCAGCGCCAGAATATCTTTAATACCTACTGGCGCGAAACCACGAAAAACTGGGACAGCGACCTGATTGTATGGCCCGAAACCGCGTTACCCGGGCGCTCGGAAGTGTTACAGCAGGATGTTCTGGAACCGATGGCGAAAGCCGCCGCCGAGCAGGATAGCAGTATCCTCACCGGTATTGTCGTGACCGACAGTGCCAACGACCTTTACTACAATAGCATGTTGTTACTGGGAAAGGATCAGGGGGTTTACCATAAGCGTCATCTGGTGGTATTTGGGGAGTATTTTCCAATGCGCTGGTTACTCGATTTTCTGCGTGGAATGATCAATATTCCCTTTTCGGATATGGAGGCCGGCCCGCTTGAGCAACCCCTGTTGTCGGTGAACGGCGTTAAGATAGGATTGTCGATATGCTTCGAGGTTGTATTCACGCATGAAATCATGCTTGCCATGCCTGCGGCAAACCTGCTGGTCAACGCCAGCAACGATGCCTGGTTTGGTGATTCGCTCGCACCGCACCAGCATTTGCAGATAGCCCAGATGCGCGCGCTCGAAACCGGGCGGCCGATGATACGCTCCACCAATACCGGGATTAGCGCTTTCATTGATTATCGCGGGCGGCTGATAGAAAAAAGCGATGAGTTTAAAACCCAGTCGATGACGCGAATTATGGTCGGTAGAACGGGGGTAACACCCTTTTATTATGTGGCTAAAATTCAGGGGTTGATCGCGCTACTGATTCTTGCGGTATTACTGTTTTATGTCGTCAGGGAGCACTGGCGAAATCGGGCGACTTCGCTTTGAGTTAGCGGGTCCTTCGGGTATCCTTCCCCCCTTTTCAGACGCGACTTAAAATACCCCATGGATCAGCTTTACGACCCGAAGAACATTGAAGCCGGCGCGCAGCATTTTTGGGCCGAAACGCGTGCGTTCGAGGTCAGCGAAGATCCCGCCAAGGAAAGCTATTATTGCCTGTCGATGTTTCCCTATCCCAGCGGCAAATTGCATATGGGGCACGTGCGTAACTACACCATCGGCGATGTTATTTCGCGTTTCCAGCGCATGCTGGGCAAGAATGTGTTGCAACCGAT
>JBGMRM010000514.1:0-1872 GCA_048061415.1 Gammaproteobacteria bacterium
CGCACCCAGGAAAGTATTCATCGTGCGATCGGCATCCGGGGTCACGAATACCAGGCATTTACCCGTCACGCCGGTATACGACTCGTCGAGCTTTAGAGCCGAATGGACGCCTGAATCGTGTAAATCCTGTACGAAAAACTGACCGGTTATATCGTTCGCCACACGACAGTCAAAATGCACCCTCGCGCCTAGTTGGGCCAGTGCGATTATCGTATTGGCGGCCGACCCGCCACAGGCCATTTTCTCATGCGACTCTCCCAGATAAGCCATTAAATTATTTTGTTTTGGCTTATCAATCAGGGTCATTACCCCCTTGTCTATGCCCAGCGCGGCCAATTTCTCTGCACTGGTGTGATATTCGATATCGACCAGCGCATTTCCAATCGCGTACACATCGTAATTTTTCATCTACTGTCCTAAAAATTAGCGCAATCAGCGACTTAATCGCGGCATTTTACCTGCTCTAACAGGTACTTTCGGTAATCGCTTGATTAGTGGTTAAAAAAGTAATTAATTCTCATTTTCCCGCAGAAATAGCTTTCCAAACAACCTCAAAACGACTATAAATATTATTGTCACACAGAAAATTGAATGATCAGGGGGCCAATTATGACATATAGAATTGAAACTACCGACCCCATCACAGGAAAGTCTTTAGATCAGTTGATGGACATGCCGTATGTGATCGAAGGTGACGACGAAGATAGCCTGATAATCTACTTCGAATCGGAACACAACCGCGATTTATACCTGGAAGACCCGACCGAGCACAAACTAGAACACTACAGGGAACGTCCCGGTAATACCTAGGAATAATACTAAAAGCAGGATATCCAGCCGCGATCTACGCGGCTTTTTTTTGCCTCGCCTTGAAATCAGGCAATCGCCTGACATTTTTTGCGATGGCTAATTTTTTAATATATTTACGCTATTAAAACAATAGATAAAATTAACTTCCTTTATATAGTGCCCTTGTTAAAATTGTATCTGAGACTAGTGTTGTATCCGAATTTATCACATGGAGGAAACACTGAGATCTCAGGCATTTAATCTAACCATTACACCGGAGGCAACATGTCCTTAAAAGGATCAAAAACCGAACAAAACTTAAAAGATGCATTCGCGGGAGAATCGCAGGCTAACCGTCGTTACCTGTATTTCGCTGCGAAGGCCGATGTCGAAGGTTTCAACGATGTATCGGCGGTATTTCGTTCGACTGCAGAAGGCGAAACCGGTCACGCGCATGGTCACCTGGAATACCTCGAAGAGGTTGGCGATCCCGCGACAGGCCTGCCGATTGGCAATACCGAAGCCAACCTAAAAGCATCGATCGCTGGTGAAACCCACGAGTACACCGACATGTACCCAGGCATGGCTAAATCAGCACGCGAAGAAGGATTCGAGGAAATTGCCGACTGGTTTGAAACCCTGGCCAAGGCAGAACGCTCGCACGCCAATCGTTTCCAGAAAGCTCTGGACAATCTCGACGCCTGATCTCAAGCCACACCCTGGCTGCAGGGCATCGACGCGCTGCAGCCAGTTATTCAACCTGAATCCGTGACCTCTACGCGTATAACCGGGGTTAGGGGTTCAGATTTAAACTAACAGGAATTTATAATGTCATCTGCTACTCGCGAAGGCAGTTTGCAAGCCCCTACCCGTCACCCGCTGGGCCAGGATGAGCCAGGATTTTACGATGAAGCGGCGGTGTTTGCCGAACTCGAACGCGTTTTCGACATCTGCCATGGATGCCGGCGCTGTGTCAGCCTGTGCAACGCTTTCCCGACCCTGTTCGATCTGGTCGACGAATCCTCGACTATGGAAGTCGACGGGGTATCGAAACAGGATTACTGGAAAGTTGTCGACCATTGT
>JBGMRM010000515.1:0-1869 GCA_048061415.1 Gammaproteobacteria bacterium
TACTGCAGGCGAGTTTAAGAAGGCCACAGGTAGGTACATTGTCGATTTGAATCATCCCGCCGACTGAATTTGCAATATTGGTAATGTCGGGGTTATGGAAGACCAGCATTAACGATTGAATTTGATCGTCCTGACCCGCGATAATGTCTTCGATCGACCTGGAACTCGAAAAATACAATTCCGCCTGTTCGACAATCCCCTCTGGCGAATAACCACAGGCGTCGGCAAATAGTTCTGCTGTATCTCTGGCCCTAATTGCCGGACTCGTCAGGATTAAATCAGGACATTCGTCGCGTTCTTTTAACCGGCTTCCCATAACCGGGGCATCGTGCCTGCCACGTTTGTTTAGCGGGCGCTGCTGGTCACTGATACCCGGGTCGGACCAACTCGATTTCGCATGCCTTAACAGGAATAAATATTTCATTTGCTTCTCTGACTAATCTGGCGAAATGTTTTCGGTTACGGGGCCTGAATCTCGCAAGCCGCTTATCCGGATTAATAAAGCGTTTATAGTACCGTATTTGCTTTGACATGTATTTGTCATGCCAATAACATGGATCGAAATTATAAAGGGGAGCAAACATGCCTGACCACTTCCAGGGTTACCAGATCAACAAAACCGACGCGGGTCAAACCTGCGAGTTGAAACAACTGGGTGACGAAGATTTGATGGAAGGCGACGTGACGGTTCGGGTTGAATACTCAACCCTGAATTACAAGGATGGCCTGGCCCTCGCCGGAAATTCTGCCGTTGTACGAAAATTCCCGCTCACACCCGGCGTCGATTTTTCCGGCACCGTCATCGACTCGGAGAACAGTAGCTTCAGAGCAGGGGATCGGGTCGTGCTAAATGGTTTCGGTGTGGGTGAAGTGCACTCGGGTGGTTATGCACAAAAGGCGCGCGTCAAGGGTGACTGGCTGGTGCACCTGCCCGATGGGATCGATTCGCGGCAGGCAATGGCGATCGGCACCGCCGGATACACAGCGATGCTATGCGTGATGGCGCTCGAGCACCACGGCATTCAGCCCGAATCGGGTGATGTGCTGGTCACCGGCGCCTCGGGTGGTGTCGGCAGCGTGGCAATTGCGATATTGAATAAACTGGGGTTTCACGTGGTGGCTGCTACGGGTCGCATGGAAGAGGAGGCCTATTTACAGGGTCTTGGAGCCGCCGAGGTAATCGATCGGAAAGATTTTTCCGAAAAGACGAGGCCCCTGTCCAAAGAACTATGGGCAGGAGCGGTAGATGTAGCGGGTGGTAATACACTGGCGAATGTTTTGAGCCAGATTAAATACGGTGGTGCAGTCGCAGCCTGTGGACTGGCCGATTCGATGGACCTAACTACCACGGTTGCGCCATTTATTCTGCGTGGGGTAACCTTATATGGTATCGATTCGGTAAGGGCGCCGTTGGAAAAGCGTAACGCAGCCTGGAAACGGTTGGCGCAGGATCTCGACCTGAACCTGCTGGAAGACATTTCATTCGATCTTGATTTTAATGATTTACCCCAGGCTGGTAAGGAAATACTCGCAGGCAAGATTCGTGGTCGCGCCATAGTCAGGTTGCCTGACTGATCGATTCCACGAATCAGAGTTTAGCGGTAAGATCCGGGTTCCCCCTTGTTCGAGTAATCTATGGAACGTAATTTTAGCTACGGCGTATCGCTGGTAATCGCAGGGGGTGTATTCCTCAGCCTGGGCGGTATATTTCTGCGTAATATCGAGTCGGCGACAGGATGGCAAATTCTATTTTATCGTGGACTGGCTTTTTCGACGATGTTGTTCCTGGTCCTGCTGTTCAGGTATCGTGGCAAAACCGTCGCGGCGTTTCGAGCAATAGGGGCCCCTGGCGTATGGGCTGCGGTGGAA
>JBGMRM010000516.1:0-1864 GCA_048061415.1 Gammaproteobacteria bacterium
ACGAAACGCTCATCGGCGCGGTTATATCTGGCCAAAAATTGATTACGCACTTCCTCCCCGACTTCGAAAGCCGGTTGGCTAATAGCAGGACCGATCCAGGCCAGGAGCTCGTCTGGCGTAGATTCCATCTGTTGCACTGCGGCCTGGACTACGCCATCAACCAGCCCGCGCCACCCTGCGTGAACCGCGGCGACTTCGGTTCCTGCGCGATTGCACAGCAATATCGGCAGGCAGTCGGCAACCATGACCACGGCTATGGTATCGGGTCGGCCGGAAATGGCGGCATCGGCCGTACGGTTATTGTCGCAGTCGAGCTGGACCACGTCGGTGCTGTGCGTTTGCTTTAACCAGCAGGGCTCGCCCGGCAGATTCAGCGATTGTCGGATCAATTCACGATTACGCGCCAGGTTGCCCGCGTCGTCACCCACGTGCGGGGCGAGGTTTAACGAATCGTAAGGTTTGCTGCTAGCGCCACCCTGACGCGTAGTACACAGTGCTCTTACCTGCCGCGGGGCGCTCCAGCCTGCTTCGATTATTTCAATTGGCACCCGGGCAACCCTGGCTGTTTGCACTCAGCGTTTCGAGCATTTGCTGGAAGTCATGCGGAATCTCAGCCTCGAAACTGCAGGCCTGCTTCGATACAGGATGGATAAAGCCAAGGAATCGGGCATGCAACGCCTGGCGTTTGAAATTGCGTATAGACTCGGCCAGCCCGGGGCTTATACCTGGGGGAATACGCTTCCGACCGCCGTATAGCGGGTCGCCCAGTAATGGATAATGGATGTGGGCGAGATGCACCCGAATCTGGTGCGTCCTGCCGGTTTCCAGTTGCACATTGATCAAACTGTGATGGGCAAATTTCCGCGCCACCTGGAAATGGGTGATCGCTGGTTTTCCACGAGGCTGAACCGACATTTTCCTGCGATCCACCGGGTGCCGCGCGATACCCGATTCAATCGTCCTGCCCGCGCTGACAACGCCCTGGGTAATCGCGATATATTCGCGCCTGACCTCGCGTTGCTGCAACTGCTCCACCAGGCTGGCATGCGCCCGCAGGGTTCGAGCCACCACCATAACACCGGTAGTATCCTTATCCAGACGATGCACTATACCCGCGCGTGGAAGCTGTGCCAAATTTGCATCCAGATTTAACAACCCGTTAACCAGGGTGCCGGTTTCATGGCCAGCAGCCGGGTGCACCACCAGGCTGGCCGGTTTATCGAGAACGATAATATCGTCATCCTGGTACAGGACATCGAACTCAATCGCCTCGGGTAGGTCTGGTAACCTCGCTTCACAGGGAATATCGAGATCGATCAGGTCACCGCTATAGACACGCTGTTTGGGCTTACAGGATTGGCGATTGAGACAGATGAATCCATTCTTGATCCAGTCCTGAATTTTTCCTCGAGAATAGTCCGGCAGCAGGCTTTTAAGCGCCTGATCCAGGCGGTGACCAGAGTATTCACTATCGATTCTGATCTGTTGCTGTAATAATTTCATGGACTGGTTATACTGCTTGTTTTTGCATTCAGCAAGTCAATCCACGAACTAATAATTTTCATGATCACACGTACCATATTATTAATCACATTGGCATTACTGCTCAGCGCCTGCGGAGCAGCGTCCAAAGAAGTGGATGTCACTGCCGGCTGGAGTGCGGAACAGCTTTACCGCAGCGCCAAAAAGAATCTGGAGAAGGCCCAGTATACGACTGCGATCGAACAATATGAAACGCTCGAATCGCGTTTTCCATTTGGTAAATTTGCAACCCAGGCCCAGCTCGATGTCGCTTATGCCTACTATAAATATGACGAACCTGAGGCAGCGGTTGCCGCGGTACAGCGCTTTATCAAGCTCAATC
>JBGMRM010000517.1:0-1851 GCA_048061415.1 Gammaproteobacteria bacterium
TTCATAGGCTTCGCGCAATTCTTTCAGCGGACCCATCAGCGTTTCGGCCACGAACAACCCGCCAAACTGACCAAAATGACCCCGGTCGTCAGGATATTGATAATAGTCGTCTATGCTTTCATGCAATGGCGTCGCCACGTTTAACCTCGCTAAAAAATTGATTGATCAAATCTGCATCCTTGATACCACTGGACTTTTCAACACCACTGTTAACATCGACGCCCCACGGCTTGACCTGGGCGATCGCTGCTGCCACATTCGTCGGATTTAACCCGCCGGCCAACACCATTGGAAAATCGAAGGATGAGGGAATCTTTGACCAGTCAAATGTATCACCTGATCCGCCCTGTCGTCCAGCGACATTGCTATCGAGCAAAAAACCCTGTGCGTGTGGGTAGCGCTCGGCGTAAGCCGCAATATCTTCGACACTTCCCATCGGTATCGCCTTCAAGTAGGGCCTGGACCACTGCGCGCAAAAGTCCGCTGTTTCGGCGCCATGAAATTGCAGGCAGTCGGGCCTGATTTTTTCCAGTACCCGCTCTATCAGGCCTTCGCTCTCATTCATGAACAATACGGTCACGGTTATGAACGGCGGCATCGCGCTACGTATGGGTAAAGCGGTGTCAATATCAATACAGCGGGGACTCTTTGGGTGGAACACCAGGCCGATTGCGTCGGCGCCGAGCGCTGCGGCCTGCTGCGCATCGGCTAGCCGCGTAATCCCGCATATCTTGATTCTGGTCCGGTGTAGCATAGTTTGGGGAGCCTCTGATTAATTCTGAGTCATTCAAATGTGAAGTTAAAATACGCCAAATCAAGGCGCCAATCACAGCTAATAGTCAATCTATTGGCAAGATTGGCAACGATGAGTTGGTGCATTTTAACGAACAGGTGTTGATTCATGAATTGATCAGAGGCTCCCTAATATAATACCGGTTTTTTTCCTTCGATGGGCAACTTAAACCGCTGTGGATAGTACGCCCGTAAGAAATACAAACCGCAAGCAGGAGCGGTCGCAGCCGCCCGGGTTCGATCCTTTCCTGCAAACACCTGATTAAACCAGGCACGGGTATATTCACCGCTCCCAACAGCCATCAGGCTTCCGGCGATATTGCGTACCATGTGATAAAGAAAGGCATTCGCCCGGATATCCAGATAAATGAGGTCCTGGCGTCGCGTCAGGCTAATTTTATCGATGCATCGGCTGGATGATTTTGCCTGGCAACCAACAGCCCTGAATGCGCTGAAATCGTGCTCCCCGAGTAAAACCTGGGCCGCTTCATGCATCTTCTGGTGGTCAAGCGGGCGAAAATCCCAACCGACCCTGTCGTGAAATAGCGCATCCGGTACGGTGCTATTGAGAATAATATATCGGTATTGCCTTGCGATGGCGCTATATCGCGCGTGGAATTCCTGGTCGATCGATACGACCCATTTGAGGCGAATATCTTTGGGCAGCCTGCAGTTGGTTCCCAGTAACCACGACCTGGGGTCGCGATGCGCATCGGTCTCAAAATGGGCAACCTGCTCCACGGCGTGTACCCCGGCATCGGTCCGGCCCGCGCAAACCAGGTTGATCGTATGGTTTGCAACAAAGGCCAAAGCATTCTCGATCAATTGCTGAATAGACACGCAGTGCTGTTGCCTTTGCCAGCCACTGTAAGCCGTACCGGAATATTCTATTCCAACCGCAAACTTAGCCCGCATATAGAATCATACGAATGGAATTCACAGTTTATTATATGAAAATGGCCGAAAAAAAGCCTGCTATATGAGATACCAGGCTTAAGGAACCTCTGATTTATTCTGGACGAAGTAGATTGAAGATCAAAATTCGTCGATTTAAGGCGT
>JBGMRM010000518.1:0-1844 GCA_048061415.1 Gammaproteobacteria bacterium
GGCAACAGGCGCACCAGCGCGTCACGCTGCCGGAAAGTTTTAGCCACGGTATTGGCCTCGGGTCGCAGGTAAGTCTGTGGGATAGCCTGATTTTGAAATGGATTCCGTGGATGCGTCGCAATGCAAGCGATATCGCCCTGCATGTGGAAGCCGATTACTCGCCAAGCCTGATGCGTCAGCTGGCCGACGGGCTGCTCGATATCGGTGTGATGTATCAGCCTCGCCAGACACCGGGGTTGATCGTCGAAGACCTGTTTGAGGAAACCCTGGTGCTGGTGGCCACGGATAAAAGGGTTGTCAGCGAAGGCTGGGTCGAGGACTATGTATTTGTCGATTGGGGCGATGTGTTCCGCGCCAGGCATGGCGAAGCCTATCCGGAAATGGAAACGCCGGCGGTATCGGTGGGTCTTGGAGCGCTCGGGCTGGAGTATATTCTGCAAAATGGCGGATCCGGTTATTTTCCAGTTCGCGTGGTGCAACCCCATATCGAGCAGGCCAGGCTGTTCCGGGTGGATGGGGCGCCGAGTGTGCAACGGCCCGCTTACATGGTTTACCCGTCTAGTGCGCGTAATCCGCAGGCGCTGGAACTGGCATTGAAAGGCATGCGTGAAATTGTATCGATTGACTCAGCCTGAGATTTCGACCATTTCAAAGTCTTCCTTGGCCGCCCCGCAGTCGGGGCAAATCCAGTCCTCGGGCACATCTTCCCAACGGGTGCCGGGCGCGATACCGTCCTCGGGCCAGCCTTCGGCTTCGTCATAGATCAGCCCACAGATGATGCATTCCCATTTTTTCATTTTCCCAGCCCCGTTTATCCAGTTGCCTGGTATTTTTGTTTGAGCAGCCGGTAATGCTCGGCCAGGTATACCAGTTGTTGTTTTTCCCTGTCGCCGAGTTCACGCACCCGCCGGGCCGGGTTTCCGAGATAGAGGTAACCCGATTCGAGGGTTTTGCCGGGAGGCACCAGCGAACCCGAACCGAGTATGACCTGGTCTTCGATAATGACGTTATCCATGACGATAGATCCCATGCCGATCAGGCATCGGTTGCCGATGCGACAGCCGTGTAAAAGCACCTTGTGTGCGACGGTCACCTCGTCCCCGACGTGTAATTCTGCGCCCTCGGGATTGAATTCACCCTGATGCGACACGTGTAAAACCGAGCCATCCTGAACATTGGTATTGTCGCCGATACGTATGATATTGACATCGCCGCGAATCACCGTCTGAGGCCACACCGAGCTATCTTCCCCTATCACCACGTCGCCGATAACCACCGCGGACGAGTCGATATAACAGGAATCGGCTATAGTTGGTGAAGTACCTTCGAATTCACGTATCATAAAATGTATTCTGACAGTGGCCACATCGGCCGGTATAGTAACCAAAAATTCCAGAAAGGAGTAAGTAATATTGCCAGTTTATGAAGTCTAAAATAATGCAAAGATTATCCCTGTATGGAGAGTTGATTCGATTAGATAAGCCCATTGGTGTTTACCTGCTGCTCTGGCCCACCTTATGGGCGCTGGCAGTTGCCGGTGAAGGGGCGCCCGATTTAAAAATTCTGCTGGTTTTTGTCGTTGGCGTTTTTTTGATGCGCTCGGCGGGTTGCGCGATCAACGACTTTGCCGACCGCCATTTGGACCGGCATGTCGAACGCACTAAAGACCGGCCGCTAAGCAGTGGTCGCATTGGCGAAAAAGAAGCCCTGATGATTTTTGCCGTGCTGTGTCTGCTCGCATTTGCACTGGTGCTTAGCCTCAATCGCTTCACTATCTGGCTTTCTATCGGCGGTGTGTTGCTCGCCGCGAGTTATCCATTCATGAAGCGTTATCATTATTTACC
>JBGMRM010000519.1:0-1840 GCA_048061415.1 Gammaproteobacteria bacterium
TGGTGATGACCGACGGGGTATTTAGCATGGATGGGGATTGTGCCGACCTGGTTGAAATTAGCCGGGTTAGCGGGCAACATCGGGGCTGGTGCATGGTTGACGATGCGCACGGTTTCGGGGTTCTCGGGAAAACGGGCGCAGGGTTGCTGGAGCAACTCGAGTTAACGCAACAGCAGGTACCCATTCTAATGGCAACCCTGGGCAAGGCGGCCGGTACCGCCGGCGCATTCGTTGCCGGTAGCGAGGAATTGATCGAAACCCTGATTCAGCAGGCACGCCCGTATATTTATACGACCGCCTCGCCACCCGCGATTTCTGCCGCAACCCTGTGCAGCCTCGATATTATCGAGCGCGAAACCTGGCGCAGGGAAAAGCTGCAGGAATTAATCGCCTATTTTCGCGCGGGCATTGCGGTAATCGACGTCGAATTGATGCCCTCCGATACGGCCATTCAACCCATCGTGATTGGTGACAGTAAGCGCACGCTTGAACTGAGCAAAAACCTGATGCGTGAGGGTATACATGTCGCAGCGATTCGCCCACCGACCGTGCCCAAAGGCGGTGCGAGGCTGCGCGTTACGCTCTCAGCCGCACACGAGAAATCAGATATAGACCTGCTTATCAACGCGCTACGAAAGCAGCTTTAAATAGATAGCAGCCTGGTCAAAATTCCCCATAGTTAAATAGTTCTACAGAATTTTCTGTGCGAACGAATCCTCAAGTCTGTTTTAGCTGCTAAACTCATTAGTCCGGTGTGAAATTAACTTAAGGAACCTCTGATCTATTCGTGAACTCGCATCTTGAAGCCAAAATCCGACGCTTTTTCGTTGTTAATCTTCGCAATAGCTAGCTATTACGTGCGATTAACGCCTTAAATCGACGAATTTTGATCTCCAATCTACTTCGTCCAGAATAAATCAGAGGTTCCCTAAACAAGGATTATTAATACTGGTGGGGTATCAAATGAGCTTAGTCACTTTTATATTATCCTTTTTCACTGTTTTACTTCTGGGTATCATCATATTCCAGGTACGTTCGCAACGTCTTGCGACCGAGGCGCTGATTAGCGATAACCAGATACGTACACGTCTGTACCAGGGTGCCGATGAATCGACCACGTTTATCCTGAGCCGCACGATACAGAACCTGAGCGCGGGTAATTTTGACCCAAATCTGGCGAACGATTCGTTTGCATTGCAGGTAATCCGCGAACTGGTAAAACGCAGGATCCCGAAGGAAAACTGGCTGGAACTTCAAACCAACGAACGGCTTGTACACGAGGTATTCGTGTTATTGCGTCCCGACAAAAGATAAAAACCGGCCCGGTATAACCCAGGCCGGCAAAGTGAATATTAAAGGTTTTCCGAATAAACCAGAACTACTTTAATAGCTTGCGCTTTCATTTTCATAGATCAGACCTTTGGCCCGGGCCTGGTCTTTCACCGCGCTGAAGATTTTTTCATCCAGCGAATCGGCGGCTCCGCCATCGAGCATTCCGTTTCTCGCACTGGGTGCCTGGATACTGTCGATCGGCTGGTTCGGTTTTAACGTGATGTCCGCGCAGACCATCGATGCGGTTAGCGGACTGGTCGCGGCCAATTCTCTGATGGCGATGGTTGGCGGTATTCTGGCGGCCCTGTTTGTCGGCAAGAACGACCCGGGTTTTGTTCACAATGGGCCGCTCGCGGGCCTGGTGGCCATATGCGCCGGTTCGGATATCATGCATCCGCTAGGCGCGCTGGTGACCGGACTGGTGGCGGGCGCCATGTTCGTCTGGTTTTTCACGCTGACCCAGAATCGCTGGAAGATTGACGATGTGCTGGGTGTCTGGCCGCTGCAT
>JBGMRM010000520.1:0-1838 GCA_048061415.1 Gammaproteobacteria bacterium
ACGCAGGCGAAATTCACCCAGTACAGCGGCCTCAAATTTGCCCAGGTAATTTCGCGGGAACTGCGGATACTCGTCGGCATCGCCAGCCAGGTAAGCCATCGCGTCGCGTTTATATTCTTTCAGTAAGGATATCGAATCGTATTCTGGGTGACCCTGCAAAAAAACCGTACGGATGCCATCCGGGCTGGTTGCGAGGTGCACGCAGCCATCGTCGCCAGTGACCAGGGTCTTGAGTCCGGCCTCATCATATTGTTGCGGAAATATGGTATTCCACCGCGAATGAGGCACATCGAAACGGGTGTTTACGTTCGATACCAGCGGATGTTCACGGTCCACGACTGTGTGTTCGAATACCCCCCACTTCTTGTGTTTTTGGGTGACTCGTTTCTGCCCATATCGAAACTCCAGTATCGCATGAGTGGCGAGGCAGGAACACAGGGTCGATGTCACTTCTTCGTGCGCCCAGTCTACAACCTCTATGAGCGGGTTCCACAACGGCTCGCTTGAAAGTTCCGAATGGGTTACATTGGCGCCGGTAATGATGAGTGCATCCAGGCCATTTTTACGCACCTGATCGAAGGTTTCGTAATACTGGTCGACATAAGCCCGGGCTTTACTATTTCGCCCCAGTTCATCCAGCGTAAACGGGTGTACATAAAATTGCGCTATCGGGTTGCTCTCCCCAACGAGTCGCAGGAATTGCCGTTCGGTAGGTCCTAGCGCCGCGTCAGGCATCATATTGAGCAGGCCGATATGCATTTCACGAATGTCCTGTTTTTGCGCCACATCCGGTGGCAAAACCTTCACGCCTTCGGCTACAAGCTTGTCGAACGTGGGCAACCTGTTATGCGCGACCAATGGCATTAGTTTTGCCTCTCGATTGCCAGTTCCAGCAACTGCTGAAAGTCGTCTTCGTTCTCGACCTGCGCTGCTTCTTCTGAAGTTACCGTGTAGCCATGGGGTTCGGCGATGGCATCATAGCGCGGTATACGCGAGTGGAACAGGCGCGGAAATATCCAGCGGGCGAACTCATCCGGATCAATTTGCGCCGCGTACTCGATGCCTTCCTGTTGCAAATATACTGCCAGCTGTTGCTGCAAAAACTCGGGGCGATAGTAGAGGGGTTTGGGTGAACTTTGCGCCCGGTCTATGAGGATATTCTCCTGTTCCTGATTGGTAACCTTGATATAAAGTATCAGCGTGCATTCGACCAGGGAATCGATTACGCCGGACTGCTCCAGTTCGCATACGCTTCCGCCTACGTCATTGATAAAATGCGGACAACTGTAAACTTCCTGGGCTTTATGGATAAATGTCGGCACTTCGAGCATCGCGTCGACCTCTGCCTGGCGGTAAATTTCCTGGCGGCGGATAAAATCGCCGAGTTCGACCCCGCCTAACTCCGGGTTTCCGAGCTTACCGACAAAGCTGAGTACCGGCCCCAGGTCGTTTACCCTGATATTATTATGAAAGTATATCCAGTCGGTTCGAACCAGATCTTTCAGAAAAGGGACCTTCATCGCTTCCCCCTTGACCATGTCCAGAATATGCTCGTCGATATAGCGCGTACCGATTCGATAATCGCCCGAATAATGAAACCAGTTATTACCCCTTAGCTTGCTAGCCAGGTGGGACTTCCCGACGCCAGACATGCCGAGCAAAGTTATTTTCTTATTTTCCCAGTCTCGAAATTCTTCGACGCTGAACTTCACGGTCTCTCCGGCGATGTCAAAAAGGGTGATTATGCCGCATTGATTTAGCGAGACAACCAAAAACGGTATTTTTCATTCATCGTCGACTGGCGCGAACTGATATTCTACTTCGGGGTCGCTTCACGG
>JBGMRM010000521.1:0-1830 GCA_048061415.1 Gammaproteobacteria bacterium
CTGGGCAAAAATTGCGCCGGGCAGTCAAACACAACGATCCGCTGCAGGTCGTCGGCGCGGTCAATGCTTACAGCGCAATTATGGCCGAGAAATGTGGCCACAAGGCGCTGTATCTATCGGGTGGTGGCGTCGCTGCCTGTTCGCTCGGTATTCCCGACCTGGGAATCTCAACCCTGAAAGACGTGCTCGAAGACGCCGCGCGCATTACCGATGCGAGTTCGTTGCCATTACTGGTCGATATCGACACCGGCTGGGGCGGCGCCTTTAATATCGCACGCTGCATCCGCGAAATGCAACGCGCCAATGTAGCTGGTGTCCATATCGAAGACCAGGTGATGCAAAAGCGTTGCGGTCACCGTCCCAACAAGGCAATCGTGTCACAGGTGGAAATGGCCGACCGCATCAAGGCTGCGGTAGACGCGCGCAGCGACGACGATTTTGTCATTATGGCGCGCACCGATGCGCTCGCGGTCGAAGGCGTGGATGCAGCTATCGAGCGCGCTATTGCGTGCGTCGAAGCCGGGGCCGACATGATATTCCCGGAGGCGATGACCGAACTCGATCAATACCGGCAGTTCGTCGACGCGGTCGGGGTTCCGGTACTCGCGAACATCACCGAATTCGGCGCTACCCCGTTATTTACCACCGAACAACTCGCATCGGCAGGCGTCAAGTTATCGCTTTATCCGCTCAGTGCATTTCGCGCGGCGAGCCTCGCGGCGCTCAGGGTATATCAGCATATTCTGGCCGATGGCACCCAGCAAAAAGTCGTCGATACGATGCAAACGCGCATGGAACTGTACGACTACCTCGATTATCACCGCTATGAACAAACTCTGGACCAATTATTCAGTGAGGAACAATCATGAGCGAAACCCCCGCTTTCAAACCCAAGAAATCGGTCGCCCTGTCAGGCACTACCGCGGGTAATACTGCGATCTGTACGGTAGGGCGTACCGGTAACGATCTGCATTATCGTGGTTACGATATTCTCGACATCGCCGAAACCTGCGAATTCGAGGAAGTCGCCTACCTGATCGTGCATGAAAAACTGCCCACCCGGGCCGAACTCGACGCCTACAAGACCAGGTTGAAATCGATGCGCGACCTGCCCGAGGCGGTCAAAACGGTGCTCGAACAGTTACCCGCCAGCACCCATCCAATGGATGTGATGCGTACCGCTTGCTCGGCACTGGGCTGCCAGAGTCCCGAAGCGGCCGATCACAACGCCGAGGGTGCGCGCGATATCGTCGATCGGCTGATGGCCTGCTTCGGCTCGATGCTGGTTTACTGGTATCACTTCAGCCACAACAGCAGGCGTATCGAACTGCAAACCGACGATGATTCGATCGGCGGGCATTTTTTGCATTTACTGCACGGCAAACCCGCGCCCGAATCCTGGGTCAGGGCGATGCACATCTCGTTGATTCTCTACGCCGAACACGAATTTAATGCATCGACCTTCGCCGGCCGCGTGATCGCCGGAACCGGGTCGGATATGTATTCAGGCATAACCGGTGCAATCGGTGCATTGCGCGGCCCCAAACACGGTGGCGCCAACGAGGCCGCGTTCGAGATTCAATCGCGCTATGGCTCACCCGATGAAGCCGAAGCCGACATTCGGGCGCGTGTCGCCAACAGGGAAATTGTGATCGGGTTTGGTCACCCGGTGTATACCGTCAGCGACCCGCGCAACGAAGTCATTAAACGTTTGGCCAAACAGCTTTCCGACGAAAACGATAATAGATTAATGTACGAAGTTGCCGAACGCCTGGAAAGCGTGATGTGGGAATTAAAGAAGATGTTCCCGAACCTCGACTGGTTCTCGGC
>JBGMRM010000522.1:0-1828 GCA_048061415.1 Gammaproteobacteria bacterium
GATCCAGGCCACCGTCGTTTAAGATAGGCTCCAGATTCAGGTTTTGTTGAGCCGGCGTATCGCCCTGGACGGTTTCGAGCAGGTCGGTTCTGCCGATCAGATCTTCCAGCTTACAGACGCCTATCGAAGCCAGAATTTCTCGTACTTCCTCGGCAACAAAGCGAAAGTAGTTTTTCACCTTCTCGGTGGTGCCGGTGTAATGCAGTTCCCTCAGAATCGAGTTTTGCGTGGCGACTCCAG
Organism: Gammaproteobacteria bacterium; assembly: GCA_048061415.1. GTDB lineage: Bacteria > Pseudomonadota > Gammaproteobacteria. The sequence continues at coordinate 241 of JBGMRM010000522.1, forward strand.
TGGCGCAATTGTTGAGATGGCATATGCGCAGGTATTTACATCCCATGGCGATCATCGGGCCGGTGCCAAACCCGAAACTCTCGGCACCGAGGATGGCAGCCTTGATCACGTCGAGGCCAGTCTTCAGGCCGCCATCGGTCTGGATTCGGACTTTTCCACGCAGACCGTTGGCACGCAGTACCTGGTGGGTCTCGGTAAGTCCCAGTTCCCAGGGGGAGCCGGCATATTTAACCGAGGTCAGCGGACTTGCCCCGGTGCCGCCATCGTAACCGGCGATCGTGATGAGATCGGCATAGGCCTTGGTAACACCAGCCGCAATGGTGCCGACACCGGCTTCTGCGACCAGTTTAACCGAGACCAGGGCTTTCGGATTGACCTGTTTCAGATCAAAAATTAACTGCGCTAGATCTTCGATCGAGTAAATATCGTGATGGGGTGGTGGCGAAATCAAGGTTACCCCGGGTTCAGAGTTTCTCAGCCTGGCGATTAGCTCGTTGACCTTTTTACCTGGCAACTGGCCGCCTTCGCCGGGCTTGGCGCCCTGCGCGATCTTGATTTGCAATACTTCTGCATTGACCAGGTAATGGGGCGTGACGCCAAAACGGCCCGAGGCGATCTGTTTTATGCGTGAAACCCGGTCGCTGGAGAATCGGGCCGGGTCTTCGCCTCCCTCGCCGGAATTGGAGCGCCCTCCGAGCTGATTCATTGCCTGCGCCAGGGTCTCGTGGGCTTCGGGCGACAAGGCACCGAGCGACATGCCCGCCGAATCAAACCGTTTCAGAATCTTTTGTGCCGGTTCTACAGTGTCGATGTCGCAGGCGGGTTGTGGTTTCAATCGTAACAGGTCGCGCAACGCGGTGGGCGGCCGGTTATTGACAATCTCGGAGTACCGCTTCCAGTCCTGGTAGGAGCCGCTATTGACTGCTTGTTGCAGGGTGGTGACGACATCTGGATTATAAGCGTGATACTCACCATCATGGATGTATTTAAGCAATCCGCCCTGTTCTATACCCTTACGTGGATTCCAGCTAACTTTGCTGAGTTGTTTTTGTTCATTTTCAATATCGTCAAATTTGAGACCATCGATGCGGCAGGTGGTACCGGCAAAACAGAGATCTACGACCTCGTGGTGAAGGCCGACGATTTCGAATAGTTGCGCACCACGATAACTGGATATTGTCGAGATGCCCATTTTCGAAATAATTTTGTACAAACCCTTGTTGATGCCGCGGCGGTAATTAGAACCCGTATCCGGGCACTGTAATTCTTGCAGCTCACCGGTACGTGTCATGCCGACGATACTGGCGTAGGCGAGGTAGGGATATATCGCGGTGGCACCGAAGCCGAGTAGTACCGCCATGTGATGGGCGTCCCTGGCGGTGCCGGTTTCGACGACGATGTTGGTATCGCATCGACCCCCGGTGTAACACAACCGACGATGTACCGCGCCGGTGGCAAGAGCCGCATGGATCGGAACCTGATGTTGCGGGATATCCTTGTCGCTTAAAATTAAAATGACGATGCCTCGACGAGAAGCGCGTTCAGCCCGATCGGCGAGTTCTATTATTGCTTCTTCTAGATTTATTTT
>JBGMRM010000523.1:0-1823 GCA_048061415.1 Gammaproteobacteria bacterium
GCTTGAGTATGATTTCCTGGTACTGGCTCGACTGAGAAGTGGCGACCGACCAATTAGGGTTCGCCTGATAGCCGATAATCTTCGAAAACACCAGGAACAGAAGCAAAAAGCCGATGGTCCACCCGCCCAGGGTGAACATCATGCCGAGTTTTTTAGTAGAATGTTGCATACAGGTTTAAGTGTAGTCGTTTATGCAATTTTCAATTAACAGGTCGGGCCGCTATGTCGGGAAATAGTTTTGGCAAATTGTTCGTAGTGACATCGTTTGGCGAAAGCCATGGTGTCGCTATCGGCTGTGTCGTAGACGGTTGCCCGCCCGGTCTGGAGCTGAACGAAGCTGATTTACAGGGTGATCTGGATCGTCGCAAGCCCGGCACCTCGCGTCATACCACGCAACGGCGCGAAGACGATGCAGTTCAGATCCTGTCGGGTACTTTCGAAGGCAAAACTACCGGCACTCCGATCGGCCTGTTGATCTATAACGAGGATCAACGCCCCAAAGACTATAGCAATATTATGAATCAGTTTCGACCCGGGCACGCAGACTATAGCTACACGCAAAAGTATGGGTTTCGTGACTATCGCGGCGGCGGTCGTTCGTCGGCCAGAGAAACGGCGTTGCGCGTCGCAGCCGGTGGCATCGCCAGGAAATACCTGGCCGAGCGTTGCGGCATTCAGATTCGAGGCTATCTGTCGCAGCTTGGGCCGTTGAAGCCGGAAAATTTCGACTGGGAAGAAGTCAACAACAACCCGTTTTTCTGCCCCGACGCTGCGATGGTGCCATCGATGGAAAAATTCATGGATGCACTGCGCAAGGAAGGGGAATCTATCGGCGCGAAGATTTCCGTGGTGGCGACGGGCGTACCGCCGGGTCTCGGCGAACCCATTTTCGATCGGCTCGACGCCGATATCGCACACGCAATGATGAGCATTAATGCGGTCAAGGGCGTCGAAATCGGGGCCGGTTTCGATAGCATCGAACATAAAGGCACCACGCACCGCGATGAAATAACCCCTGAGGGATTTCTCTCCAACAACGCCGGCGGCACGCTCGGCGGCATTAGCTCGGGTCAGGATATACTGGTCAATATTGCGCTCAAACCGACATCTAGCATCCACCTGCCGGGCAAGACCGTCGATTTAGACGACCGGCCAGTCGAGATCAGAACCAAGGGCCGCCACGACCCCTGCGTCGGCATTCGCGCCACACCGATCGCCGAAGCAATGCTCGCGCTGGTGCTGATGGATCATTTTTTGCGAGATCGCGCGCAAAATAGCGATGTCGAACGAAGGACGCCGATTATTCCGGCGAGTGTTTGATTTGCTGGAAATTATTTTAGGAAAACCCTGTTCCCCGGGTAGAAAATTGATCGATAGCGATGCTTGAGCCGGTTGATTAGAGTAAATTGGCCGCCGCCAGCAAGCGTCTCGCGTGCTCTACAGGCACGCCAAAATTGGATCCACCATACTCCGGTATGATGGCGGTATTGATTGCCACGACATCGCCGTTGATATCGAGAACCGGACCACCGCTACCGCCGTAGGTGGTATCCGCATCGTAGACCACCGTGGCAGTGGTGAGTTGCCCGACTATGCCGCGACTGGCAAGCGGACGGATAAATTCCGACTTCGACAGGCGTTCGGCCACGGCCCAAAATTCCAGATTTTCATCTTCCTGAAGCTCGGCTAAAAACGTATCGCCGGTCTGTGCCAGCATCGATTTCAATCCGGTCGGATAACCCATCACAATAACCTCGTCCCCAGCCTCGAGCGGTTTATCGCTGAGCTTAAGGTAAGGCAGGTTGTCGGCGGCATCGCAACAC
>JBGMRM010000524.1:0-1797 GCA_048061415.1 Gammaproteobacteria bacterium
CCGCTCGGGGCAGGCGTGTGGTTTGCCATACCAGGTCTCAAAGACCGCCGCATCGCGCAGGCGAAAATCGGCGGAAAGATCGATTAGCGTATCGGCGAGCTTTTCGAATTCAGCCAGGCGGTTCATCATCTGGCCATGCGGTAAGCCGAGGAACAGTACATCGCAGGGTTCGAGTTCGCCGATTGGCACGAATTTTAGCCTGCAGATTTTACGCAGGTTCGGGTGCAGGGTAGAAACCAGCTTGCCAGCGTGTCGCTCGGAAGTGGCTTGCTGAATTTCTACTTGCGGGTGAAATAACAGGATGCGCAGTAAATCACCCCCGGTATAGCCGGAAGCGCCGACAATAGAGACCTTTATCATTGGCGTTTGGCCTGTGCTATCACGTAGTGGGCGACGACGGCGGGGATATCGACGCCGGTGGTATCGATGCTGTTGCGAAACTCCATGGTGTAATTCACTTCGTTGACGAGCAAAGCGCCTTCGCTTTCGAACAGGTCGACCGCGACGATGCCGCCGCCGACCGCGTTGGCCGCAGCGAGTGAAATCTCGGCCACTTCGGCCGTGACCTCGCATCGACTGGCCGTCGCGCCGCGCGCGGTATTGGTAATCCAGTGGTCCGAGCTGCGGTAAATCGCGGCGATGCATTCGTCGCCGACCACGAAGCTGCGGATATCGCGCCCCTGCTTTTCGATGAATTGCTGGATGTAAAAAATAGAGTGGTGGTAGCTACCCAGCACCGATTTGTGTTCGAGCACGGTTTCGGCCGCGTCGCGGTCATTGATTTTCGACAGCAGCCGGCCCCAGGACCCGACCGCCGGTTTCAGCACGACCGGGTAGCCGAGTTGCTCGATCGCGTCAAGCGCCGATTCTTCGGTAAATGCCACCCGGCATTGCGGCTGGGCGACGCCATGATCCTTAAGTGCGGCAGTCGTCAGCAACTTGTCGCCGCAAATTTGCGCCACTTTGTACGAATTAATACAGCGGACCCCGGCGCTTTCGAAAAGCCGCAGCGCATGCAGCGCGCGCGAATGATTGATCGAGCGTTCGACCAGGATATCGACATCGGGCGCGCTGTGAAAATCCATGATCAGTTGCCGGTCGTCGACCATGATCGGCTCGACACCGGCATGACGGAAAGCCTCGATCAGCAGTTTTTCTTCCTTGCGAATCAGCGAGTGCAGCAGGCCAATTCTCACTGACCCCAGTCCTCTTCGGCCGAGGGCGCCTCCGCCAGTTTGAGCGGATCGAGCCCGAGAATTTCAAGCTCGGTTCCGCAGTCTTCACAGGCCAGTACTTCGCCGGCGATCGCATCGTCGGCGACTTCGATTTCCGCCGCGCACACAGGACATTCAGCCATTGGGTTATCCTCGTTCCGGATTGAAAATAAGGCGGCCATTCTATGCGTTTGCAAAGGTGGAGCACAAGAAGCAAAACAAAATTAAGATGCCCATTTCATTAGACTCCTTCTTCCCTGGGGAGAAGACATATGTCCATGGATGGATCGGTCCGGCGTCCCGGGTAGTAGATCGCCAACATTAGGAGTTTTTAGGCGATGCAGGTGCAATTATCGAGGGACCAGGGGTGTTATTTTCTTGCCCAAATACCAACAAAATTAAGCTTGAGAGCGGTTCCCACTCACGCCAAAAATCGTTTCCAGCGGGCTTATTACCGCGAAACCGCCGCGCCCGATTACATGCGTGTATATTTCTGTGGTCTTCACATCGCTATGCCCCAATTGCGCCTGGACGGTACGTATATCAGCGCCTCGTTCCAACAGGTGGGTTGCAAATGAATGGC
>JBGMRM010000525.1:0-1786 GCA_048061415.1 Gammaproteobacteria bacterium
TATTGCCTGTTTACTGGCATTAGTGCTAGTAGTCTTGTTTGTCACCTGGAAAATATCGGCACCGCGGCAATTGCTTACCATAACGATATTTCCAGGCTGGATGAAGGCATTCGTCGTTACGTGGATCATGGCCGACGTCGATGTATTATAAGGTGGTTGGATACCGACTGCACCGGGCGCCGCGCCGCGTATCGTGACGCTGTCGGAACCATTTAGGCCGCCGTTATCGGTGCCTTCAATCGCACCCTGCCCGATAATATCGTAGAGCGCCGCATTGTAGCCGGGACCGAGAGGATCCAGGTTATTGACGAGGTTGGATGTGTCGGCTGGGTCGAATGTGGCGCAACCAAAGAACCCCGCCATGCGCAAATCCTGGGTCATGTTGTCGAGCGAAAATCGGCCGTTTTCCTGGATTCGTGAAATTGAATCGGAAAACGTATAGGAAGTCTTATTGGCCAAATAAACCTGGACAATACCGGCGAGTAGAAAAAGGCTGATTACCATCGCTACCATTAACTCGACCAGGGACATGCCGTATTGATATTTTGAGTATTTCATTGGACCATCGTCACCGTATAACAGGTTAAATCAACCGCGGGGTCTGAGCCACAGGCGGTTCCAGTAGCGCCGGTACCCGCGTCATCCCACATCACTCGGATCAATAATTGATTCGCCACCGGGCTGCTGATGAGACCTCTCCCGGCGGGCAGATTTTGCACCCGGGTTTGCCAGTCTGCCGCATCTGCAACCACTAGCTGTGCACTGGTGCAGCTACCGGTAATGCAATCCTGCGAGTAAGCGTTGTTGGTATCGATACCTGCGTAATTAATGAACTGTGCGTAATTGGATCGGATGCGGTCGGACATGTCGTACACGATCCAAACCGACTGGCTGTGGTTTAGCGCACTCGTATTCTGACTCATCGCGGTGATTTGCAATGCAGCGATACCGAGCAGGCCGATCGAAATGACCAGCAGGGCGATCATCGATTCGATCAACGAAACGCCACATTGATGTCGGTGGTTCAGGTACATGAGGCGCTGCCTCCCTTGCGTACGCGGCCGGTATTCGATATGGATATCGATTTCATAAAGGCTGCACCCCGGTCGTCGCACAGTGAAAATGTGCCATTCGAATTAGGCGAAAATCCACGGTTATCGTAAATGATGCTGCTTCCCGTCGAACTGACCAGCGTGTTGCTACCCGTCAGGAGCTGCTTGACACGCAGAATTTGTTCGCCGGCAGTAAAACTGGAATTGTTATCGGCGTCGATAAAAAGAATCCAGCCGGCTGCCCAGTTGGTACCCTGACAGGAAGTCATGTTGCTGCTCGCGCAGAGTATGACCTGTTGCCTTCTCGTGACCGATTCGCTGCGCGCGTAAGCCAGGTGTCCCACGAGGGTGTTGATCTGTGTGGTCAAACGCTCATTCTTGATAAAAGATTCCATCGATGGAACCGCGAATGCCATGACAATGCCTGCGATCGCTACCGTGACCATCAATTCGAGTAATGTAAAGCCAGATTCTTTTTGCATGCCCTTATCCTAGTGAAATAAATTAAAAATTCCCTTGAAAGGAGACAGGGTATAAAAAAGTGCCGATAAACGGTAGCGGGACCACAAGCAAACGCTTGATTTACCGGGACGCATCGATGATGCTTCGTTGTTGCCACAGTATCTAAATCCAATAAGGGGTTGCGAAACAGGGTCACATGACAAATAAACCTCTTCCCGGGCGCACGATCAAAAGTTTTGTTCGGCGTTGTGGCCGCATAACCCCTGGACAGA
>JBGMRM010000526.1:0-1768 GCA_048061415.1 Gammaproteobacteria bacterium
GCATGCGCGACTTGATCTCGGCCAGCATTGCGGCCATCACCAGGTACTCCGCCGCCAGTTCGAGTTGGAGTTCGTTCATCGTATCGATATATTCCATATACTGGCTGGTAATCGTCGCGACCGGGATATTCAAAATATCGATATTCTGCCGCTTGATCAGGTAAAGCAATAAATCGAGCGGCCCCTCGAAAGCTTCGAGGAATACCCGCAATGCATCGGGCGGGATATACAGGTCCTGAGGAATCACCGCCAGCGGTTCACCCTGGACGAGCGCGAAGGGCATTTCAGACTGCTCGGAAGCGCTTTTACTAAACAGCTCGGTCATCGGCTGGTCAGCCCCATGGCTTTTCGCACTTCTTCGATCGTATCCTGGGCCACGTCTCGGGCGGCTTCGCACCCCTCGTTAATGATGCTATCCACCCCGGACAGGTCATTCAAATATTCATTCACACGCTGCTGGATCGGTCTTAATTCGTCGAGAATCGCATCGATAATGTGTCGCTTGCAGTCTAAACAACCAATCGACGCGGTCCTGCAACCTTGCGCCAGCTCCTGCCGGGTGCTTTCCGGGGTGTAGACCTGGTGTAATTCCCAAACCGGGCATTTTTCCGGATCGCCAGGGTCGGTGCGCCGCACCCTGGCCGGGTCGGTGCGCATGGTTTTGATCTTTTTTTCGACCGACTGCGGGGATTCCCGCAACGAGATAGTGTTGCCATAGGATTTGGACATTTTTTGCCCGTCGGTTCCAGGCATCTTCGACGATACGCTCAACAGCGACTGGGGCTCGGGCAGAATGATCCGACCCCCGCCTTCGAGATAACCCGCCAGTCTTTCGCGGTCGCTGAGGCTGATATTTTGCTGCGAATCGAGCAGCGCGTTGCCGATCGATAATGCCTCGGCATCGCCCTGCTCCTGGTATCTTTTACGCACATCATTGTAGATTCTGGCGTTTTTCTTACCCATCTTCCTGATCGCGGCTTCGGCGCGTTGTTCGAAATCCGGCTCCTTGCCGTAAAAGTGATTAAAACGGCGCGCGACTTCCCGGGTTAGTTCGACATGCGCAACCTGGTCTTCGCCTACCGGGACAAACCCGGCCTTGTAGATCAGGATATCGGCGCTTTGCAGTAACGGGTAGCCGAGAAACCCGTAGGTTGCCAGGTCCCTGTCCTTGATCTTTTCCTGCTGGTCTTTATAGCTCGGCACGCGCTCCAGCCAGCCGAGCGGCGTTATCATCGACAACAGGGTATGCAGTTCGGCATGCTCGGGGATGCGTGACTGTATAAATATGGTTGCATTACCGGGGTTGACCCCTACCGCCAGCCAGTCGATTACCATATCGCGCGAACTTTCGCCAATGATCGCCGGGTCGGCGTAGTGGGTGGTTAAAGCGTGCCAGTCCGCGACGAAATAGAAACATTCGTAGCTATGCTGTAGCTCTACCCAGTTTTTTAATACGCCGTGATAATGCCCTAAATGTAACAACCCGGTGGGACGCATACCCGAAAGCACACGGTTGGTCTGGCTAATGTTCAATCAAGGGTTTCCAGTGGCGAATAGGTAGGTTTAAATTATACTGCAAAGACAAAGCAAGTCGATATTTGTCGGGAAAACTAATGCGATTTTCCGAGGAAGAGATCGTCGTCACCCCTGCAAAATAAAGATTCGTCAAACCACTAGCCCTTACACCCGAGTCAGCCGTCTCTATCGAGGCGTAACAAATACTTAGACGATATCGCTATTATGGAGACTTAATTTGACGGGTAATCAA
>JBGMRM010000527.1:0-1762 GCA_048061415.1 Gammaproteobacteria bacterium
TCAAAACCATCGCTTTATCGCCTTTCCCGGTTACGAGTGGTCGGGTAATACCGGCTGCCGCATGATTCTCGATGTGACCGCCGAGTTTGATTCTGACGCCGAACTGTTCGACTCCGACCCCAATTTGGGTGAGACCGGCAGCAACAGCACCCGCAGCGCGATGATGGGTGATATATTGCAATGCTCGGATAAGGCTTTTAAGCTGCATATTAATGCTGTCGGTTCCGCACCCATCGAACGAATTGATATTCGCAACGGCCTGAAAACGCTCGAAACCTGGCATCCGTACAGTGAAACCGACCTGGGCCATCGAATCTGCATCGCCTGGGAGGGTTCGGAATACCGTGGCCGCGGACGCGAGACCATCTGGGATGGCAAAGCAACGCTCGAAGGCAATAGTTTTAATGATGTAGAGGCGATCAATCGCTACAACATCGATAAACGCTTCGAGCTAACAAAGCCCGGTCAACTGGAATGGCAGGCCCTGACGACCGGCGGCCACGGCGGATTTTATGCGACGCTGAGGAGCAGGGATCGGGGTGTTTTGAGCATCGATACCGAGCTGGTGAAAGCGGACATTTCGGTGGGCGATATCGGATACGAAGACACTGTTTTCGAAGCGGGTGGCCTCGGAAGAAGAATTCGCATATTTCGGCTGCCCGACACTAACCCGCATCGACAGGTCGAATTAGAGCGGCGCATCTCGCTGCTCGATGGTCGCGACAATGCAATTTACATCCGCATCGTTCAGCAGGACGGTCACGTTATCTGGTCCAGTCCGATTTACCTGTTTCGTTAGTTTTTAAATCAGGGTTTGATTCCGCTCAGGCTCAGGCGCAAACTGCGCCGATGGCTATTTCCACCATCAATCAGCACTCGATCGATTCTCGCCATGGCCACGCGATGCTATTGATGATCGCGGGCTCGGTCGCGATCAGCTTCGGCGGGCTGGTTCAACGCAACATCGAGTTTGCCGACGCCTGGCAGGTCACCTTTTATCGAGCCCTCGGCATTTTCATTGTAATGGCCATTTTTGTTGCCGCTCGCCATCGCGGTCACGTCGTCAGCACAGTCACCGGCATCGGACGCATGGGTTTGCTCGCGGGTGCGCTGATTTCGATTGCCGGAATTACTTTTGTGCAGGCATTGACCTACACCACGATAGCCAACGCCCTGTTTATTCTCGGTGCAATCCCCTTCTTTGCGGCCCTGTTTGCGCGTCTATTCCTCGGTGAGAAACTGCGCCGCACCACGATGATCACGATGTTAGGCGCCGCCTTCGGGCTCGGCATAATGGTGATGCAGGGCGTGAGTGCCGGTTCGGGGTTTGGCAATGCGATGGCCCTGATCACCGCAGTCAGCTTCGCGTTCTATGCGGTGATCGTACGCTATAAACGAAAAACCGAAATGTTGCCGGTGATGTTGGTGTCAGCGTGCATCGTCATGGTCATTACTTTGCTGGTCAAAGCCGGTGACATGGCTGCTCCAGCGCGCGATATTATACTCGGTCTGTTTTGGGGTGGGGGTTTGTCCGGTTTTGTTAACTGGGCATTCATCTTTGCCTCAAGGCACCTGGCTACCGCAGAAGTCACCCTGATCATGTTACTGGAGTTCGCACTGGGACCCGTATGGGTATGGCTATTTATCGGCGAAACACCCTCGTTCGCGACCCTGCTCGGTGGCAGCCTGATCATTCTGGCGGTCGCATTGCGCGCAATATTCGAATTGATTACCAAGCCCAAACCCGAGCAGACGCCGAGTA
>JBGMRM010000528.1:0-1761 GCA_048061415.1 Gammaproteobacteria bacterium
ATCAACCCGGAGGGAAATTCCAGTGTTGCCAGGATTGTGTCGCCCGGGTTTTCCACAAGCTGGTCGAGATGTACCAGGCCAAGGTAGCGATTATCGGAATCGATAACGATGGCCGAGTGCCGGGGCTCGGCCTTTAGCCGATCGGCCAGTTCACCGCAGGTCGACAGGCTGTCTGCACAGGGGAAATTATGATCGGCGAATTCGACCGCCGGGTGGTGTTTCAAATAGGCGCGGTCACGCCCGAGCGACAGGTCGAGTCCACGTTCGGCAAGTTGCGCATCGAATAGCGAACCCCCGTACCAGTGGTAGGCGACGATATTGGCGAATACGATGGTGACCATCGCGGCGATGGTCGCTTCGTAATTACGCGTCAATTCGAAGACAATCAGTAACCCGGTTAAGGGTGCGCCGATCACCGGGCTTGCTATCGCCACCATGCCGGAAATCGCATAGATCGACAGGTCCGAGTAATAATCGAGCAGAAATTCAGGCACCGTGATCGCGAATAGCGCGCCGAACAGGATACCGATCAGCAGGGAAGGAAATATAACCCCACCGGCGAATCCAAACCCGATGCATAGCGCGGTGACCAGAATTTTAGCAATTAGAATACTGCTCAATTCCAGCGCGCCATGAGCACCTGGTATGCTCGCTATACGCATAACCTCCTGGCCGGCGCCGAGCACTTCTGGAATCTGTAGTGCGACCAGGCTCAACAGGAATCCGGCGAGCATCGGTTTGCTCGGGGCCGGCAGCTGAAGGCGGCTGGAAAATCGCTCTGCGGCCCAGAGTAACTTCATGAATACAACGGCGAGTACCCCACTGGCGAGGCCTTCGAGCGCAAACAGAAAAAATTCGGGGGCGTAAAAAACACGCTCGATCTCGATTAAAAACAGGGGAGGGCGTTGAAATATCAGGTTAGTGACTACGAAGCCACTGACGGTGGCGATAGTCACGGCGGTGAAAATGCGTAGCGAATAGTGGCGCAAGATGACCTCGTGGGTGAATATCAGGCCGGCAATCGGCGCATTGAAAGCAGTTGAGATAGCTGCGGCGACCCCGCATGCGATCGCCAGGTTACCTATATCGCGCACCCCTAGTTGCAACCGGCTCGCGAGCTGGCCCACCAGCGATCCCAGATAAACCAGCGGCCCATATTGACCGACCGAGGCGCCACAACCCAGGGACACTATCGCTGCCAGGGTAGAAAAACAACCCGAGACCGGGTCTGGTGGATTTTCACGTAGTTGCACCGCATGGATGACCTCTGGGACTCCGAGCGGCCTTCGTGCCTTTACGCCAAAATGCACTATCAGGCCGACGATCAACCCGCCCAGTGTGAGTACTGTAATGGTGATGAAAGCGAGTGTGCCAGATGGCATTCCGGCCCGGCTCTCGGACGAGATGTAGAGTAAGCGATTGAGCCCGCCGACCAGCTCGATAAAACCGATGGTCGCGAATGAACTGATGGTACCGACCACCAGGCCGATCAGGGAAATCATCAGCATACGATAAATAGTCAGATGCGGACGGTCTTTGGGCAGTGCCTTACTCACAGACAGGTCCTCATCGTTTATTCCTGTATTTATGCATCCAGCCAGCTATCGGATTCGCTGATTTCTATCAATGTTGGGCGATCGGCTGCGAATGCGTCGCGCACGGCCGATGCGAGAGCCTCGGCGCTGTCTACCTTGAGCGCATGGCAACGGCAGGATTGGGCCAGTGCGATAAAGTCCGGGTTGATACCGACCACGCCCACCA
>JBGMRM010000529.1:0-1760 GCA_048061415.1 Gammaproteobacteria bacterium
AGTACGCCCCAATTGAGCCATATTTGCGCATCAGCAGGGAAATCATTGCTTTTGTGCATCCACAAAACACTTATTCGGGTTAAAAGCAACGCATGTTTTCAGCTATTCGGGGTTTGTTATCCAACGATTTGTCGATTGACCTGGGCACCGCCAACACACTCATTTATTCCAGGGGTCAGGGTATCGTTCTCAACGAGCCGTCGGTGGTAGCGATTCGTCAGGATCGTGGGCCGGGAGGGCCGAAATCGATCGAAGCGGTCGGCACCGAAGCGAAAAAGATGCTGGGCAGAACGCCCGATAGTATCACCGCCAAGCGACCGATGAAAGACGGTGTAATCGCCGACTTCACCTATACCGAGAAAATGCTACAGCATTTTATTCGCAAGGTGCACGAAAATCATTTTTTTCGCCCCAGTCCCCGTGTGCTGATTTGCGTGCCCTGCGGCGCTACCCAGGTCGAGCGACGCGCAATACGTGAATCCGCATTGGGCGCCGGCGCGCGCAAGGTTTACCTGATGGAAGAACCGATGGCTGCCGCTATTGGTGCTGGTATGCCGGTGGATGAACCACGAGGCTCGATGGTGCTCGACGTGGGTGGCGGAACCTCCGAAGTGGCGATAATGTCGCTTAACGGCATCGTCTACTCCGATTCGGTGCGCATCGGCGGCGACAAGTTCGACGAGTCGATTATCAGTTATGTGCGTCGTAATTATGGAATTTTGATCGGTGAGGCCACCGCGGAAAGGATCAAGATAGAAGTAGCGGCAGCTTATCCCAGTAAGGATTTGAACGAGCTCGAAGTCAAGGGACGGAATTTGTCTGAAGGTGTGCCTCGGAGTTTCACGCTCAACAGTAACGAAATTCTCGAAGCCCTGCAGGACCCGCTTTACGGGATTGTCAGCGCTGTAAAGAATGCGCTCGAACAAACTCCCCCGGAACTCGGTTCTGACATTGCCGAACGAGGCATCGTGCTTACCGGTGGTGGTGCCCTGTTACGCGACATGGACCGCCTGATTATGGAAGAAACCGGTATACCGGTCATCATTGCCGAGGATCCGCTCACCTGTGTCGCGCGAGGTGGAGGTCGTGTGCTGGAAATGATTGATGAGCACGGGGTTGAATTTCTCGCTGTCGAATAGCTTTCCAGGCAGTCTGGCTAATCGCCGATACTGGCCGCATATTGCACGATGACGGTAATATGCTGGAAAATACTGCTAAGATAACCAGAGGGTAATGAAACAACCAGGTCTCCAGACGCGCGGCGCAACTATACATGTACTGTTGTTAGTGAGTATCAGTATTGCCCTGATGGTTGCCGACCATCGTCAAAACTACTTCGAAGTAGTTCGTTCTCAACTCTCACTTGCGCTGTCCCCGTTGCGGTACCTGGTTAGCCTGCCTGCGCTTGCTGGAAACTGGGTTAGCGACTGGTATGTATCGCAGAGCGACTTGCTGGCTGAAAATGAAGCGTTGAGAAACAAAGGACGAATACTTAATGCGCGGCTACAAAAAATGCAGGTGTTGCTGGCTGAAAACACGCGCCTGCGCAACCTGCTCGGGTCATCGAGAAATCTGGCTGATGAGGTAATCGTTGCCGAGTTACTTTCGGTCGATCAAAACCCATACCGCCAGTTAATAGAGATCAACAAGGGGACCAATGATGGCGTGCAAATTGGGTTCGCTGTAATCGATGACTTCGGTGTGATGGGACAGGTAATCCACGTCAATCAGTATTCGGCTACCATAATCCTGATTTCAGA
>JBGMRM010000530.1:0-1749 GCA_048061415.1 Gammaproteobacteria bacterium
GTATCCAGTGCCGAGGTTGCTTCATCGAGAATCAGGATAGGGGCGTCCTTGAGTCACGCCCGTGCTATCGCAATACGTTGCCTTTGCCCACCCGATAAAAGCACCCCACGCTCGCCTACTTCGGTATCGAGTAAATCGGGCATCTGTTCGATAAACTCCCAGGCATAGGCCTGCTTCGCAGCTTCGATGATTTGTTCATCGCCTATTTCCTGTCCAATACCGTAGGCAATATTATTGCGAACCGTATCGTTGAACAGTCGTACGTCCTGACCGACATAGGCAATTTGCCGGCGTAAATCCCTGAGTCGATAGTCCTGAATTCGGGTTCCATCCAGCAGGACTTCACCACCATCGTTTTCATATAACCGGGGTACCAGGTTGACCAGGCTCGATTTCCCGCTGCCCGAGCGACCCACGATCGCAACGGTCTGGTTGGGTTCGACTTCAAAATTGATATCTTTGAGAACCAGTTGCTCGCTTCCCCGGTAACGCAGCGCCACCTGTTTAAAGGACAGTTGCCCACGAGCCCGATCTGGCAACTCCTGCTGGCCTTCATCCTTTTCACTCAGTCGTGCGGTAAATTCAAAAATGCTTTCTCCGGCAGCGATACCCCTTTGAATGTTCGCATTAACAGACGACAGCACGCGCATCGGCGGGAGCAACATGGTCATCGCAAAAATAAATGAAACAAAATCTCCCGGCGTAATAACCCCGCGCATCGATTCTGAGGTTGCGAAGGCGATAATCGACGCGAAAGCGATCGCCACAATGAGCTGGATCAGTGGCATACTAACCGCCCTCGCAACCGACAATTTCATGTTAAGTCTTAAATTGTACTGATTGAGACGATCGAATCTGTCGCGCTCGTAATCTTCGCCCCGAAATATTTTTACGATCCGGTTAGCATCGATCACTTCCTGGGCAATTTGTGACACATCACCCATCGAAGTCTGTATTCGCTTGCTGATAGCGCGAAAACGACCCGAAATTCGAACCACTATCAGAAATACGATGGGGCCGGCGAGCAGAAAAATCAGCGTCAATTGCCAGTTGAGCCAAAACATATAGCCGAGCAATACGATGATGCGCAGGCTGTCCTGAATGAAAACGGTGAGCGAGGAGGATACCGACCCCGCAACCTGCTCAACATCGTAGGAAAAACGCGTGATGATCGTGCCCGACGATGACTGGTCGTATTCTTCGCTGGTCATGGTCATCAGTTTTTCAAACATCTGCTTACGCAATGAATTAATAACCTTGCGGCCTATGTAGTCCATACAATAGGTACGCAGGAATATAGCAACCATTCGCACCGTGAAAATCAAAATCATCGCTATCGGAATCAAACGAATGATGAACGGGTCCCGGTCGATAAACCCGTCGTCCAGCAGCGGTTTCATCAGGTAAGCAAATGCAGCTTCAGATACGGCGAACACGATCATCGCTACGATTGCGACCGAAAAATAAGCCTTGTGTTCGAATGCCAGCGCTAACAGCGCCCGATAGGCGGAAACACCCGTTGGATTACCAGAAATAGACTTCATCTAAGACCTGAGTGAATGTAGGCGCGACAAGGTCGCCTACTCCAGCGGACGGGTGGTAGCGATAGAAACCTGGCTCAGCCCGAGTTTGCCGATTACATCCATGGCAGTCACCAGCGACTGCACCGGTGAGGCCGCATCGGACTGGATCACAATCGGTACATGCGACCCATCCAGCGCGCGTTCTATAGCGGCCATCAATGCCGCA
>JBGMRM010000531.1:0-1743 GCA_048061415.1 Gammaproteobacteria bacterium
TGTCTTCCTAAGGAACGACATGGCTACGATCCGACTTCTCGGGATTTAAGCCGAAACCCAGAAACTTCATCGATTCCAGTGATTATCATTACGACCAAGGATCAGGAAACCGACAAAATATGGGGAGTACGGCAGGGGGCAAAAGACTATATCGTCAAACCCGTGAATGAAGCAGATTTGATTGAAAGGATAAATAAGGTACTGGAATAAACCATGGCGATAACATCACCATTTCAGCTTTTGCAATCCCTGGACGCCCGCTGTCGAAAAAACTCGAGTGGGTTGCCGGTGGTAAAAGACGTGGTGGATGACTGGATAGGCCTGGGATTCAAGATTAACGGTATCCCGCTGTTGGCTAAAATGGACGAGGTGAGTGAAATTTTACCGCCACCGCAAACAATCCGCATTCCAGGGGTCAGGCACTGGGTTAAGGGACTGGCTAATATTCGCGGTTCATTGATGCCAGTGCTGGACATGAATGACTATCTATTCGGTAGTCCTACCAATATAAGCAAGAATAGCCGGGTCCTGGTCATCAACCAGTCAGGGCTGATAGCGGCCCTGCTGGTCGAAGAGGTATTCGGCCTGAGGCGTTTCAAGCATGAAGAACGCCGGGATGAGGTAGATCCAGATATGGATTTGGTCAGGGATTACCTGGCCGGCATATTTGTCGGTCAGGTGCGTCGATGGAACGTTTTTAGCGTCGCAAAACTGGTGAAGACCGAGCAGTTTTTGCGAGTTGTGTAAGCAAGTGCAGGGTGATATGAGCGGGTTGATGAGGAACTAATGGAACTGTTAGATAAATTGAAAAAAATGATTTCCCAGAGGAAGGGAACGGCGGCCGCGCCCGGGGCGGGCAGGACGATCGATAAGAAAATCATCATTATAGGGGCCTCGCTCGTGGTCTCTATTGTGCTCATGGTGTTCTTGTTTGGCCTCGAAACCCGGCTTTCGAGCCAAATTAAATCCTACACCGCAGTCGGATCCGAGCAGCAGCTTATATCGCAGCAAATCGTGGTCAATGCATTTGATGCAGTGGCAGGTAAATCAGCGGCTTTCGGCCTCCTCGTAGCGAATCAGAATCGCTATTTGGAAACATTGAAAATACTGGACGAAGCGGCTAATTCGCGAAGCCTGTCGCTATTGACGTCTGATTTTTCCCTCGAGTATTCCAATTTAAAGGATATCTGGACTAGCTATAATAAAAATATCGGCACGGTGACTGCAGCCAGGAAATCGATTGAATCGGTAAGGCAATCTGTAAACCAGATAAAGGAATCGTTGCCACAGCTTAAGTCCCTGTCCAGGGAGGTTGTCAAATCACTGGTACGCGCCAAAGCGCCACAAAGGAATATCGCTCTCGCTGCCAGCCAGTTGGCCTTACTGGGCGATATAGAAAATAATCTGAATCAAATTTCGACCGATGGAAAGGTGGTGCTGGCTACCACTGATCGGATTTCGGGTGCCTCACAGTTAATCGAAAAACAGTTAATTGCGATGCTGGAGGGGGACTCGTCACTCGGTATTAAACGTTTCACCAGAAGTGTAGTAGTCGGCAAGTTAGTCCAGTTTGCGGACCTTTTTTCTGTGGTGAAGCGGAACCTGAAACAGGTGTTCGACAACTCGGCAGCTATATTTGAAGCAGATCGGGCCACGCTCAAATTACAGTCTCTAAGCCCAGGTATTTTGACTGCCTCCACAGGTCTGCTGGCGAAATTCTCGACCTGGGATACCCAGTTAAGG
>JBGMRM010000532.1:0-1719 GCA_048061415.1 Gammaproteobacteria bacterium
TGCATCGCCACTATAGTCTCCTACGACCTGGAACTCGAATCTTTCGGCCTCGTTACTGTAGCTGACCACTACCATCGCTACTCGCTGTTACCATCGGGTAACCATCCTCATTTAGCTCGACTGCTATCACGATAGGATGACAACAAACCTGGCAATCCTCGATATAGGTCTGTTCCTCGACCGAGCAATCAACCAGAATTCCGATGGTTTCCCAGCAATAGGGGCACTGGATATCGATTTCTTCCAGGCCTGTAGATGACACTACCGGGGCCTCATGCGTATGATTTTGCCACTGTCGGTGGAAAAATAGATCCATCCTTCGGGGCTTTGTACGAGCGCGCGAATGCGTTCTCGTAAGTCTCCAAGCAGTCGTTCTTCACCGCTGGGTAACTGACTGGCCGAAATCGGCACACGGTTTAGATGCTGAAGCTTGAGCGCGCCCGCAAACAGGTTGCCTTTCCACATTGGAAAGGCATCACCGTCATACATGATCAGGCTGCCGGGCGCGATGGATGGGATATATACCTTGAGCGGCGATTCCATGCCCGGTTTCTCGGTGCCTTCGCCGATACTTACCGGACCCCAGTATTCCTTGCCGTAGCTGACCACCGGCCAGCCATAGTTGCGACCCCGATAAATCCGATTGATTTCGTCGCCCCCGCGTGGTCCGTGCTCTATCGACCACAGGATTTTTTCGGCAGGGTCGAATACTAAACCTTGCGGATTGCGATGTCCGTAACTCCAAATCTCGGGCAGTGCATTGGCCTGGCCGACAAACGGGTTGTCGTCAGGGACGCTGCCGTCGAGATTTAAGCGAATTATCGAACCCGCATGGTTGCTCAGATCCTGTGCGTATTCGCGCTGGTCCCGGTCACCCACACTGAAGAAAACGTATCCTTTGTCGTCAAATGCGATACGGCTACCGTATTGAAGGCTGGTTCCCGTTGCCGATTGCGTCACCAGCAAGTCCTGCCAGTCGGTGAGCTCGTTCCCATTACGCCTGGCTCGTGAGAAGGTCGTCACGGCCCCGGCTATGGTCGGCTTGGCGTAGGTAAAATAGATCCAGCCTTCGGCCTCGAAATTCGGACCCAGTGCGACATCGAGCATACCACCCTGACCGCGGGCGGCCACTTTGGGCGCACCGTTTAAAAGGCTGACTTGCAAGCTATCCAGTTCGAGAATTTTGATATTTCCCTCGCGTTCGGTAAATATCAGCTCGTTGGCATTCAAAAAAGCCATACCCCAGGGTACGCCCAAACCCTGCGCCAGTTGCTCCAGCTTAAAACGGGGATCTTGCTGGGGGATTTCCGTGACACTCGCGGCAATGGCCTGGTTAAAAGCAAGCAGCAATGAGATCAGCAGGGCAGCGGGCTTAGGGGGTATATTGTTCATTTAATACGATTAGATTTAGAGCGAGTCCAGGTAGTTCGTTCCAAAACCGTCGATAGCAGGGAGGCTATCGTCGAGCCTACAGGGATGTATCCACGGCGTGTTTTGGAATGAACTACCTGGAATCGCGTCATAAACATCGATACGCCTTTAAAATTACCCTTATTCAGCATGTCATAATTACTGCAGTGCTCGCTCATAGCTTTGAACAATAAAAGCTGTGAAAATAGTGACATTATAATCCTAAATAAATTCGGGTGGACGAACACATTGTTAGAACTGGAAGTATCTGCTGCCGAATACGATAGCGTCTATGCAAACTGAATCCGC
>JBGMRM010000533.1:0-1709 GCA_048061415.1 Gammaproteobacteria bacterium
CAGGATTTCGCTGCTGTCGATAGCCTGGCACGGCGAATTGAACGGGGACATGCAGTCCCGCACGGTAATCGAGCCTAAATCGGTCGATACGAGCGGCAGATACAGGCAATTACAATGAATTTCATAGAAACTCGCGGAAACGATGGCTGTCGGCCAGAAAAGGTCAGTTTTTCCGAGGCTATACTATCGCCTGTTGCCTCCTTTGGCGGAATCTATAGTCCTGAGAATTTACCCGAATTCGACCAGCCGTTTCTCGAAAGCCAGCTTTCGGCATCTTACAAGTCACTCGCACTATCACTGATTGAACTGTTTAATATCGACATTGATGACGGCACCCTGCAACAGGCAGTGGATTCGTATGATCGCTTTGACAATGCGCAAAATCCGGTTCCAGTGGTTAAACTGCGCGACAGGTTGTTCGTCAGCGAGCTTTATCATGGTCCCACCCGGGCATTCAAGGATATGGCGCTGCAACCTTTTGGCCTGCTATTGTCGAAATTAGCCGTGCAACAGGACCAGGAGTACCTGATCCTTGCCGCCACTAGCGGCGATACCGGCCCCGCAGCGCTCGAAACATTCAAAGATCGGAGCAATATACGAGTTGTTTGTCTCTACCCCGATGGCGGCACTTCGGACGTTCAGCGCTTACAAATGGTCACCGAATCAGCCAGTAACCTGAAGGTAATCGGTATCGAGGGAAACTTTGACGATGCCCAGTCAGCCCTCAAGTCGATGCTCGCGTCTTCATCGTTTAAGCAAAAGTTAGAGGAGCGGGGAATCCGGCTATCTGCGGCTAATTCGGTCAATTTTGGCCGCATCCTTTTCCAGATTATCTACCATGTTCATTCTTACCTGGAACTGCGGCGCCAGCGGGCAATCTCGGCTGGAGAAAAAGTGTACCTGAATGTCCCAAGTGGCAATTTTGGCAATGCTCTCGGCGCTTATTATGCCCGTAAAATGGGCTTACCGGTCGAGCGTATAATGATCTCATCGAACGTCAATAACGTGCTCACCAGGTGGGTGAACACGGGTCGTTACGATATCGACGACAAATCTTTGATTTCGACCACCTCACCCGCAATGGATATCCTCAAATCGTCAAATATAGAACGCGTTTTATTTGACCTGTTTGGCCAGCAACGCACCCGCGAACTGATGCAGCAACTTGACGAACATAACTGCTACCAGCTATGCACCGATGAAATCGCGCAAATACAGGAAATATTCGCAGCGGGTTTCTGTACCGACGACGAAGGCAGGGCCTATATTCGGCAGACTTTCGAATCCGGGTACCTGATCGACCCTCATACGGCCACCTGCTTCAAGTCCTGGGAGTTCCATACGCCGAAGTCGGCAACAAGCATTATTTATTCGACAGCGGAATGGACCAAGTTTTCACCGGTTATAGACCAGGCAATTACCGGTAATCGTAACAGCACTGATCAACAGGCACTCGCGTCAATTGCACAGGCTGCGGGGAAAGATATTCCTGAGGCCATTCAGTCACTTTTTAACAAACCAGTTTGTCATCGGGCGATAATCGCCAAAGACCGCATCGAGAACGAAGTTTTACGCTTTGTCGGTTAACTGCCAGCCAAATCTTTGACGGGGCATGTTTCGCTTCAGCACCATGTCACGAGTCAACAATTACCGTGCACAACAAAGCCCGTTATAAGAAACAATACTGCGCCGTCGCCTGCAGCAACGAC
>JBGMRM010000534.1:0-1688 GCA_048061415.1 Gammaproteobacteria bacterium
CGTCCGAGGTGACTCTTTTTTCCCTTAACAGGGCGTTCTCCAGTTTTGAAAGCAACTGGTTAAGCGCACCGGTAATGGTCTGGATCTCGATTGGCGCATTTTCCCCGGGTATAGAATCGAGCCTTTCAGCACCGCGCTTATCGATTTGAGCAGCGAGATTACGCAATGGTCGCAGGCCCTGGCTGATGGCAAACCAGCTAGCGATCGATAACGCAGCCACCAGAATAACAAACACGGTGAGCAGATCCGAAACAACCTTTCCAATCAGCTCGTTGCGTACATCAATGCGTTCCGCGGTAATAGATCGATAGCGGCCATCGAGGCTGGTGAGGGTAAAAATTCGCCATTCGTTGCCAAGAAAAAGACTGTCGCTAAACCCGCTTTTATCCTGATTGATTGCAGTGATCGGAACACTGGGCGATTTTAAAATAAGATTCCCGGAACTGTCCCAAATTTGAAAACCCAGCTTTGTTTCGTAAATGTGACCGGCTGGAAGCCCCTCTTCGCCTTCTTTCAGCATACTGATAAACCCGGGTTCGGGGGCTATGACCTGGTTTTGGTCGAGAAACTTTTGGATGCTGGAAAAGTTGATCTGTCCGGCGTCGGCCTGAACCAGGCTTAATATCAATCTTGCAGAACGTGCAAGTTGCGCGTCGAAGAGTTCGCGAGTCTCGTGCTGAACATCCTTATAACCCAGCCATCCACCTACGCCAGTCAGTACGAAAGAGGCGATCAATATACGTATTATCAAAATATAGCGAATGGACATAATGGCGGCTTAGTTCCTGGCTATGATGTATCCAACGCCGCGAACCGTTTTGATCAAATCTGAACCCAGTCTTTTGCGCAAATGATGAATATGCACTTCAATCGTGTTACTCTCGACTTCATCACCCCAGCTATATAGCTTGTCTTCGAGTTGCGAACGCGACAGTACGCGACCGCAGTTGGATAGCAGTTCCTTTAGCAGGGCAAATTCACGTCTCGATAAATCGACCGATTGATTGTCCCTGGTAACGGTATGCGCTGCCGGGTCAAGCACGATGTTCTGGTGGCGAATTTTCTGATCGGGGAGCCCCTGAGAACGTCGGACCAAAGCCCGCAGACGGGCACAGAGCTCATCGAATTCAAATGGCTTGGAAAGGTAATCATCGGCGCCGGTATCGAGGCCGCTGACACGATCGGTCACTCCATCCTGCGCCGTCAATATCAGTACCGGGAAAATATATCCCTGGCTACGAACCTTTTTTAAAACCTCAAGCCCATTGATACCGGGTAAACCGATATCCAGAATGACTGCATCGTAGCTTGTTTTCCTGATTGCCGTTAACGCCGATTCGCCATTCATCACCCAGTCAACAGAATGACTTTCGCCCTGCAGGCCGGAACGCAGGCCTTCGCCGATCAGTGAATCGTCTTCTACCAACAAAATTCTCACAAAATGATACCTGGTAAACCAGACAGGTTAATGCATTTAACGCCTCAATCCAAACCTGGGGTCAAATCCTGGGGTCGGGTCTACATTTTATATTTCCACTAAACTCGGGCAGGGCATACGGTAGATGACGGCGATTAATATATGGGTTAAAAGACCTGAAAAGCAAGGTGAAGTGCTCCTTCATCGACTCAACTTCAAAAGCTAAACTGGTTTGTTAAAAATTTAGATAAGCGTACAGTGGCCCATCCAG
>JBGMRM010000535.1:0-1664 GCA_048061415.1 Gammaproteobacteria bacterium
CGGGGCAAGCTGGTTCAGACCAATGTCAACGCAGTCACCGATAGCAGCGACCCCGAAGTATTCAAGCGTTTCATCGTTCGCGAAGAAGGCGCCAACACGGTACGGCTCGGTGATGTCGCGGCGGTTGAACTCGGTGCCGAAAACTACGACAGCCTGGTCATGTTCGACGGCGTACCTTCGATTTATATCGGCATTCTGGGCACCACCGACGGTAACCCGCTGACCACGATTAAGCTCGTGACCGCAGAACTGGAAAAGTTGAAGAAATCGTTTCCGCCCGGACTCAATTCGGCGATTGCTTTTGACTCGACCGAGTTTATCCAGGCTTCGATTAACGAAGTGATCATCACCCTGCTGCAGGCCTCTTTCATCGTGATCGTGGTGATTTTCCTGTTCCTGGGTTCGTTCCGATCCACACTGGTGCCACTGGTAACGATTCCACTGTCGATCATCGGTGTATTGTTTTACATGCAGTTGATGTCTTTTTCGATCAACCTGCTAACCCTGCTCGCGATGGTGATGGCGATAGGCATGCTGGTCGACGATGCCATCCTCGTAACCGAAAATATTTACCGCCATATCGGCGAGGGGCTACGCCCCTTTCAGGCGGCACTGGTGGGTGCGCGCGAAATTGCCAAACCGGTCATTGCGACCACCATCGTGCTGGCGGTGGTTTACGCGCCCATTGGTCTGCTGGGCGGTTTAACCGGTGTGTTATTCAAGGAATTCGCATTCACGCTGGTCGGCACGATTATTATCTCGACCATCATCGCCCTGACCCTGTCGCCGATGATGTGTTCGCGTATCCTCAAACCCACGATCGCGAACAACGCCTACGCCCGCTTTATCACCACCGTATTCGAACGCTGTCAGCACCGCTACGAAGCCTTTCTGGCGGAATCCCTGCGCACGCGCTCGGTGACCGTCATTTTTGTCGTGATAATCCTGGCGATGCTGGGAGCGATGTTTCCATTCATCCAGAGCGAACTCGCGCCCGAAGAAGACCAGGGTGTTATTTTCACCTTTTCCAAAGCCCCCGACCACGCCAGCATCGACTATTTGAACAAATACACCGCACCTTATATCGATATTTATCGTGAATTTGAAGATGAATACCAGTCCTCGTTCATGGCCAATGGCTTTGGCGGCCCGACTGTGTCCTTTTCGGGCATGTTGCTAAAGCCCTGGCGAGAACGGACCCTGACGTCAAATGAAATGATCCCGGTGATCCAGAAGCAGCTCGACCAGCAACCGGGGCTGGAAAGTTTCGCGTTTAATCCTCCATCCCTGCCCGGCGCGAGCGGTAATACGACTGTAGAGTTTATCCTCAAAACACAGCAAAGTTATGACCGCCTCTACGGTGTGGTACAGCAGGTACTGGCCAGGGCCAGGGAGTCCGGGCAGTTTTACTTTATCAAGAGCGATTTTAATTTCAGCAAACCCGAAATCCGCATCACCATAGATCGCGAGCGCGCCGATTCGATGGGCATTTCGATGCGCGAGATAGGCCAGACGCTCGGTGCTATTTTGGCAGAAGGCTACGTGAGCCGTTTTAATCTCGCCGGCCGCAGCTACAAAATCATACCGCAGGCCCGTCGCGAGGGGCGCCAAAGTGCTGACATCATCAGCCAGTACTACGTCTAGTCGGATCACGGTGACCAAAT
>JBGMRM010000536.1:0-1659 GCA_048061415.1 Gammaproteobacteria bacterium
GGTGCCACTGGTACTGCAATGGCCTGATCAGGGGCTGGCTTTCGATGTTGCCGTGCACCTGGGATCATTGCTGGCCGTGTTGCTTTATTTTCGCAATGATCTGGTGGTAATGACGATTGCCTGGAGCAGGAATCTTGGCGGTGGATCTGCTAGCGACGAAAGCCGGCTCGCCTGGTGGTTAATACTGGGCACTATCCCGGCCGTAATAGCAGGATTTATCTTCAAAGACCTCGTCGAAACGGAATTGCGCTCTCCCTGGGTAATTGCGATAACATCGATTTTGTTTGGTCTCCTGTTATGGGTGGCTGATTTAAAAAAATCGAAGATACGAAACGAGAACCAGCTTAAATGGTCGGAAGTCCTGACTATCGGTTGTTTTCAGGCGCTTGCGCTGATACCGGGTACTTCGCGTTCAGGTATTACCATGACCGCGGGATTACTGCTGGGTTTAACCCGGCGCGCAGCGGCAAGGTTTTCATTCTTACTGTCAATACCGATTATCCTTGCCAGCGGCAGCTTGCAGACTCTGGACCTGATACAGGCATCTCAGCCCATAGACTGGTTGGCTCTATTGCTGTCAGTGGTCCTATCGGCTCTAAGCGCTGGAATCTGCATTCACCTGTTTCTGGGCTTGATTGAAAAGGTCGGAATGTTGCCATTCGTAATCTACCGTTTACTGCTAGGCGTAGTATTGGTAGTCTTCCTGGTTTGATGGCCTGCGTTAACGATGATGTACTCGGGCCTTTAACGGTATTCAAGATAACCCTTTCGCCCGGTATTATGCAGATCACCTTACAGGGTATATTTTCCAATACCAATGCTGGAGCCTCAATTGACCCAATCTAAATTACAGATGCCCAGGCTCTGGTTTACGCTGGCTTATGCGCTGGTACTGGGTGTGGGTGTACTTTCCCTCATTCCTGGGCCCGATATTGGCTCTAGTGACAAGTTCGTGCACTTTCTCACCTATGCAGTCTTATCCGCCGGTTTCAGCCTGATTGTCGAACATCGAAAGTCACTTTGGCTGGTATTGTTCGGTTTGATCGCTTATGGATTTTTACTCGAATTCTTACAGGGTTTGACAAGCTACCGTTTTAAGGATATGGCAGATGCGCTGGCGAATAGCCTTGGCGTTATCACCGGTCTGGTTTTCTACTTTACGCCGTTCCACGGCATTTTTCGTCGACTCGAGCGATGGTTAATGTTCCGCTGGTAACTCCTGCTTGTATTGTTTAAGGAACCTCTGATCAATTCATGATTGAACGCGTTGTGCCCAAAATAATCAATTTCTGCGTCGCCTACATGGATGTAGGTGAGGGGCGTGAGCAGGAGCGGAAGCTTTGTGAAACTTAGCAATAGCCCTGCTAAAGCTGGCCCCATGAGCGCAGCGAATGCTCAGCGTGGCCCACGAAGTGCTTTGGCCATTGGGTCTTACTCGCGTTCCACACCTTGAACTGAACGGTCCGACGCTTCGGCATTTTGAATCACAACTCGATTCACTCAGAATTAATCTGAGATTCCCTAGGGTTATAATGCCACTTCCTCAAATTCAGCGATTATTTGCCCCACTTTTGCCGGTAAGCCATCATCGCGAAAATAGAGAACTATATCCAGATCAGTCTCACCTAATAAAGAACCAAAGGATACAACTGTCCCTTC
>JBGMRM010000537.1:0-1642 GCA_048061415.1 Gammaproteobacteria bacterium
AAGCCGGCCGGATTCATTGAAACCGACCTCGTCGATCCGCGTTATTTCTCGCCGGCGAACGTGAAAAACCGGCTCGAAAGCTACTTTCAAATGATTCTACAAAAGCAACAGCGCCCGCATCAAAGAGCGGCGTTATGAAATCGTTTATCGGCATTGATCTGGGCTCTACCACAACCAAAGCCATCGTGGTCGATAGCGAGGCGGTGGTGCTGGGGCGTGGCATCACCAACTCCCGATCAAATTACGCCATTGCCACCGAGGTGGCCAAGCGGGAAGCATTTCTCGATGCGCGGTTTTACATGTTCCGTAAACTGTTGCAGCAGCTACCCGCACTCGAGGGGCAGCTTGACAAATTCCTTGAGAGCCTGGAACAGGATTTTCGCCTGCAACAGTATCTCGACCAGTTGAGTGATCTCGATAATACCTGTCTGGCAAGTGCGGGAGATGATCGTCTGGGCACGAACGGCCCACCGACCCGCGAGATGCTGGCTGAAGTATTTCGGCAGTTGCATACCGAGGCGCCGGAACTTTTTGCGCCCGGCTCGAGCAGAAAATCAGATTTTTTTCGCGATCTCGCCGGCTCACAGTACGCGCACATAGCAAAGTCCGTCACCAGGGGCAGCACCATTGGTTTCGATGCGATGCTGAATATCTATGACCGTTCAATCATCGATGTTGAAAATCGTCTCGGATACCACACAGACGAAAGCAAATTCCTCAGCGCACTCGAAAGAACCTGTAAACGCTCGAATGATTTTCGAATTCTGAAAAGTGAAATTCGCTATCTGTTGCAGACGGTACTCAACACTGAGATCGAGGAAACTTACGTCATCGGCACCGGCTATGGCCGGGCCACCCTGCCCTTTTCCAAGGAACATATTCGCTCCGAGATACTTTGCCACGGCCTTGGCGCGCACATCATGCATCCGGATACTGCGACCGTTCTGGATATTGGCGGCCAGGATACCAAGGCTATACAGGTTGATTCGCGGGGCATAGTTGAAAGTTTTCAGATGAATGATCGCTGCGCGGCGGGTTGCGGGCGCTATCTCGGATACATTGCCGATGAAATGAACCTCGGCTTGCACGAACTCGGGCCGATGGCCATGAAGTCGACAAGAAAAGTTCGTATTAATTCGACCTGCACGGTATTTGCCGGCGCCGAACTTCGCGACCGGCTGTCGATGGGCGAGCGGCGGGAAGACATCGTTGCCGGTCTGCACCGGGCGATTATTCTTCGCGCGATGTCGATTCTGTCGCGATCCGGCGGTATACACGATCAGTTTACTTTCACTGGGGGTGTTGCCAAGAACGAAGCCGCGGTCACTGTGCTCAAGGAACTCGCATACGAGAACTATGGTGAAGTCACGATGAACGTCAATCCGGACTCTATTTATACGGGCGCACTGGGCGCCGCCAGCTTCGCGCAACGCGCCGCTGCGCACTGATTCGAGGAACCCCACATGACACTCACCGCAGGGATCGATCTTGGAACCGGTGCAGTCAAGACCGTTTTGTTCGACGTGTGTAATGGCGAAACACACTGGCTGGCCAGAAATACCCATCGCATTCGCCGGCGAGACCCGATGGCCCTGGCCAGGGAAGGCTTCGAGCAATTGCTGGCGGAACGGGAATTGACTCC
>JBGMRM010000538.1:0-1642 GCA_048061415.1 Gammaproteobacteria bacterium
CGGGTTTTCCACCAGAATGCCGATATGGCCATAGGCTTCGGCAAGCTTAACGAAGTCGGGAAGCGAATCCATGTATACATGTGAGTAACGTTTTTCGTAAAAAAATTCCTGCCACTGGCGCACCATACCCAGGTACCTGTTATTGAGGTTGATGATTTTAACTGGCGTATCGTACTGCAGGCAAGTAGATAGTTCCTGGATACACATCTGAATGCTGCCCTCGCCGGTAACGCAGGCTACGTCCTTATGCGGGAATGCAAGCTTGACCCCGAGTGCAGCAGGTAGTCCAAATCCCATGGTGCCGAGGCCTCCAGAATTGATCCAGTGCCGCGGTTCGTCAAAAGGGTAAAACTGTGCGGCGAACATCTGATGTTGGCCGACATCGGAGGTGATATAGGCCTTTCCAGCGGTGACCTTGTAGAGCTCTTCTATGACTGTTTGCGGTTGTATCAGGCCCTTTTTCTTTTCGTAGGCGAAACTTTTCTGATCTTGCCACGTTTTTATTTTCTTCCACCAGGCCTTTATAGCTGCACCATCAGTCGGTTTATCTGATTTCTCCAGGATTCTGAGCATTTCGCCCAAAACCTGTTTTACCTCGCCCACGATCGGAATGTCGGCGTTAATATTCTTCGATATTGATGTGGGATCGATATCGATATGTATGATTTGCGCATAGGGGCAAAATTTACTGGTTACGCCAGTTATACGATCGTCAAACCTGGCGCCAAGGGCGATCAAGACATCGCAATCGTGCATTGCCATATTGGCTTCATAGGTTCCATGCATGCCAAGCAAGCCGATAAATTGCGGATCGGTCCCCGGGAAAGCTCCCAGGCCCATCAGCGTCTGTGTAATGGGGTAGCCGAGATGACGCACAAACTTTCGCAGTTCTTTAGATGCATTGCCGATGATTACGCCGCCACCGGCGTAAATCATTGGGCGCCTCGCACTCAGCAACAATTCGACTGCTCTTTTAATTTGCTTGGGATGGCCTTTAAGGTTCGGGTTGTATGAACGCACCGAAATTTGCTTCGGATACTCGTATGGAATCTTGATATGAGGCGCGGTGATATCCTTCGGTATATCAACTACCACGGGACCGGGTCGGCCGGTGGTAGCGATGAAAAATGCTTTTTTAAGGGTCGAGGCTAATTTGGTCAGATCCTTTACAAGGAAATTGTGTTTGACGCAGGGTCGGCTAATACCGACCGCATCCACTTCCTGAAATGCATCGGTGCCGATTACGTGGCTAGGAACCTGTCCAGTAATTACGACCATTGGAATCGAGTCCATATAAGCAGTAGCGATCCCGGTAATAGCATTTGTCGCCCCCGGGCCCGAAGTTACCAGACAGACACCAGGTTTTCCGGTTGCGCGCGCGTAGCCATCTGCAGCATGAGTTGCTCCCTGTTCGTGGCGTACCAGGATATGTTTAACACCATCCTGCTTTTGTAGTGCATCGTAAATATGCAACACCGCTCCACCAGGGTACCCGAATAGATACTCAACGCCTTCGTCCTTCAAAAACTGAATGATGATTTCAGATCCGGATAATTCCACAACTAGCCCCAAAAATTAATAATAGTTGGCGTTGCCAAAGCGTACGCCGAACCGGAAATTTTATTATGGTTATTCATTAATT
>JBGMRM010000539.1:0-1632 GCA_048061415.1 Gammaproteobacteria bacterium
GACTCGCGATGCAACTCATGGGTCCCACTCCGAAAAATTTTTCCACGCCGAAGCGCATGGCTGCGCGCGCGGCCTGTTTGTGCAGTTCCTCGCTGGCTTCGCCCAATTCGCCCATGTCACCGAGTGCCAGCCAGGCACTACCCTTTTGTGCACATAGCACCTTGATGCCGGCTTCCAGCGAATCGGGGTTAGCGTTGTAGGTGTCGTCGATAACCCGGCTATGGTGGGGGCCGTCGAGCATTTGCAGCCGCCCCTTAACACCGGAAAAATCTTCCAGGTATTGCATCGCGTTACGCAACTCGACACCGGCCACGATTGCAATCGTAATCGCAGCCAGTGCATTTCGAGCGTTATGTTCACCAAACACCCTGAGCTGCGATTTCTGAGTTTGACCGTCATAACGGGCTTCGAGCGATAGACCGTGCTGCTCGGCGCCCCATTGGGCACAAACGTCTGCCTCCGAGTCCAGCGCGCAGCTCATTTTATACTCGGCGGCACAAATCGATTCCCAGTACTGGCTCGCCGCTTCGTCGAGGTTAAACACCGCGCGGTGATGCGGTTGACAATACGCATACAATTCACCCTTCGCCTCGATCACGCTTTGCAGAGTTCCAAAGCCGGTCAAATGCGCTGCCGCAACATTGTTAACGTAAACGATGTCCGGCTCGGCGATTTGCGCCAGGTTCGCAATTTCTCCCCGATGGTTCGCGCCCAGCTCCAGAACCGTAAAGCGATCGTCCACGGATAAATCGAACAGCGTCAGGGGCAGGCCGATATCGTTATTGAAATTACCCTGGGTCGCATGCGTAGGCGCCTGCCGGGCCAGTATCTGACACAGCATTTCCTTGACCGTGGTCTTACCATTACTACCGGTCAGTGCGATCACGCTAGCCTGGCAGGCATGGCGCCAGTGATTGGCGACTCGAGCCATCGCGAGCCTGCAATCGATAACCTGTATTTGCGGAATTTCGCAGTCGGACGCGGTCTCGACCAAAGCGGCTTTTGCACCCTTGCGATAAGCGCTCTCGATATAATCGTGCCCATCGAAGCGATCGCCCCTGATGGCTATAAACAGTCGACCAGAACAATTCTCGCGGCTATCGATAGTGACACCGCGAAACGACTGATCTGGCATCGGACCGACAGGTTCGCCCACCAGCTTAGATAGTTTTTGCAGACTCATCTCGATCATGTCGCCGCCTGCATGATGCGTTGCACCACGTGACGATCGCTGAATGGAATACGTTCCCGTCCGATGATCTGTTCCTGCTCGTGCCCCTTCCCGGCTATTACTACCAGATCCTCAGCGGCTGCTTCGGAAAGCGCGTACTCGATAGCCGCCTGCCGATTGTGCACCACGCTGGCGCTCTCCGGGTGGCGCAGGCCACGGAGAATATCTTCGACTATTTTTCCGGGGTCTTCGGTACGTGGATTGTCGTCGGTGATAATAACTCGGTCGGCGAGCTGTTCGACCGCGCTGCCCATGCCGTGGCGCTTACCCTGGTCACGATCGCCACCGCAACCAAAAATGCACCAGAGCTGTCCCGTGGTGTATTCGCGACTGGTGGTTAAACAGGCCCGCAAAGCCTGTTCGGTATGCGCAAAATCCACTACTGCGGTGGCGAGACCACC
>JBGMRM010000540.1:0-1625 GCA_048061415.1 Gammaproteobacteria bacterium
GCCTACGTTGCAGAAAATTTCGTAGGCAATGGTTTCCGAACAGTCGGCTATGTCATTGGCCTCGGGGGACTCGCCGAACAGGATAGCCTGGTCGCCTACCTCGACCGAATTTAACTCGCTGACATCGACGGTAATCATGTCCATCGAAACGCGGCCGACGATATCGCACAATTGTCCATGAATATTAACCTGTGCGGTTCCAATCTTGTGCCGTGGGTACCCATCGGCATATCCAGCGGCGATCACTGCGATTTTCATGTCCCTGGGGCAGGTATAGCGATTGCTATAACCAATGACATCGCCTTTATTGTGCTTCTTTAGCGACAGAATCGCGGTTGTCATCTGCATCGACGGTTTGAGACCAACTGATACCTGCCTGCGGTTCGACAGCGGATTAGCGCCATAGAGTGCAATGCCTGCCCGCACCCAGGTCTGGTGGGCCCGTGGCCAGCCGAGTATTCCCGCAGAATTGGCGATGCCCCATTCGTAATCTTCCAGTCCCAGCAATTTTACCGTTTCGATTTGCCGATCGGTAAACGGGTTTTCAATATCATCGGCGCTCGCAAGATGAGTCATCATGCGGACCTGGCCGAGGTTAGTCATACGCTCGAGCTGTTTGATCACATCCTCGACGGCATTCAACGGGTATCCGAGCCGCCCCATACCCGTGTCGATTTTCACCCAGACCTGCAATGCATTTAAATCTGAACTGTCATGCAGGGAATCGAGGTGGCTTTGGTGATGAATCACCGGGTCGAGCCGGTTATCGATACAGGCCTGCAATTCCGGCGCATCGATAAAACCACCCAACACCTGTATTTTTTGTCCGATCCCGGCGTCTCTCAGAGCAACCGCTTCGCCGACTGCGGCAACGGCAAAGGCATCGGCCTCGGGTAAGGCTTTGGCGACCTCTACCGCGCCATGGCCGTAGGCGTCGGCTTTGATCACCGCGATCAATCGTTGGTCGCCCGAAATTTTCCTGAGTAATCGGTAGTTATGACGGATGGATTCCAGATCGATACTAACCTGCGCGTGCCGGTTGGGCCCGTGCCGGTACAAATCTAGATTAGTCAAACTGCCCCCCGTAGTCATCGTGCGCCAGGTTCTCGAAGCGGGTATATTGTCCGAGAAATGCCAGACGAACGGTGCCGATCGGCCCATTTCTTTGTTTACGGATCAGTAATTCGGCCATGCCCTTGTCCGCGCTTTCCGGGTTATAAACCTCGTCACGATAAATGAACAGGACCACATCGGCGTCCTGCTCGATACTGCCCGACTCGCGCAAGTCCGACATCACCGGGCGTTTGTCGGGGCGTTGCTCGACACTCCGGTTCAGTTGCGACAATGCGACGACCGGCACGTTGAGTTCTTTCGCCAGGGCCTTCAACGAGCGGGAAATCTCGGATATTTCGGTGGCGCGGTTTTCGGTACTGCCGCTCACCTGCATTAACTGCAAGTAATCGATGATCACCAGGTCGAGCCCGTGCTCGCGTTTCAAACGCCGGGTGCGCGCACGCAAATCGGTCGGCGTCAGCGACGCCGTGTCGTCGATAAATAATTTTGCCTTGGACAACATATTGACCGAGGAGATCAGCCGTGGCCAGTCCTGGTCGTCGAGTTTTCCG
>JBGMRM010000541.1:0-1622 GCA_048061415.1 Gammaproteobacteria bacterium
AAACCGATTTCCGAAATTGCAGACAAGATCGGGATTCCCACCTCAGCCCTGCAACCCTACGGTCATGACAAGGCCAAATTGACCGGAGACTACATTAAATCTCTAAACGGCAAGAAAGACGGTAAGCTAATCCTGGTGACCGCGATTTCGCCTACTGCGGCGGGAGAAGGAAAAACGACCACAACGGTAGGTCTTGGCGATGGATTGAATAGTATCGGGAAAAATGCCGTCATGTGCTTGCGTGAGCCCAGCCTCGGCCCCTGCTTCGGTATGAAGGGTGGCGCTGCTGGCGGAGGCTATGCCCAGGTCGTACCGATGGAGGATATTAACCTGCACTTCACAGGCGACTTCCACGCGATTGGCGCCGCACATAATCTACTGTCGGCATTGATCGATAATCATATTCACTGGGAAAACAAGGCCGGAATCGATCCTCGCCGCGTGACCTGGAAGCGCGTGATGGACATGAATGACCGTAGCCTGCGCGATATTACCGTCGGGCTTGGCGGGCCCGCTAACGGTACCCCGCGTCAGAGCGGGTTCGATATTACCGTGGCGTCTGAAATCATGGCGATATTCTGCCTTTCGACCGACCTTGATGACCTAAGCCGCCGTATCGGTAATATCGTGATCGGCTACACACGCGATTTGAAACCTGTTCATGCGCGAGACGTGAATGCGCCAGGTGCGATGACTGTTTTGTTGCGCGATGCATTTATGCCCAATCTGGTACAAACGCTGGAAAATAATCCAGCCTTTATTCATGGCGGCCCTTTTGCCAATATCGCGCATGGCTGTAATTCGGTCATCGCCACCAAAACCGCGCTGAAACTGGCGGATTATGTCGTTACCGAAGCTGGATTTGGCGCTGATCTCGGCGCCGAAAAATTCTTCGATATCAAGTGCCGTAAAGCGGGCCTGCATCCGGACGCGGTCGTCCTGGTGGCAACCGCACGTGCGCTCAAAATGCATGGTGGTGTCGCAAAAGATCAGCTCACAGGAGAGAATGTCGATGCGACCATCCGCGGCTGTGAAAATCTCGGCAAGCATATTCGCAACCTGAAGCAGTTCGGGGTACCGGTCACGGTCGCGATCAACCGCTTTTCGGCCGATACCGACGGCGAGTTAAAAGCGATCCGGGAATTTTGCAAGGCATTCGGCGTGAAGGCCTTTGACTGTAATCACTGGGGCGAGGGTAGCAAAGGAACACAGGAACTGGCGCACCATGTGGCCGAAGTCGCCGACTCCGGTCAGGCGCAGTTCCATACCTTGTACGACGATGAATTGCCGCTGCTGGAAAAGGCGCGTCACATCGCACGTACGCTGTACGGCGCGAACGACATCATTGCGGATAAAAAGGTACGCGACCAGTTCGCCAAATTCGAGGCTGACGGTTACGGTAATTTTCCGATCTGCATGGCCAAAACCCAATACAGTTTTTCGACCGATCCAGCCCTGATGGGTGCACCGATCGGCCACGATGTACCGATTCGCGAAATTCGTCTGTCTGCCGGCGCCGAGTTCATCGTCGTCGTCTGTGGTGATATCATGACCATGCCCGGCCTGCCGCGCGTACCTTCCGCGGATAAAATCTACCTTAATGATCAGGGCGAGGTTGAAGG
>JBGMRM010000542.1:0-1608 GCA_048061415.1 Gammaproteobacteria bacterium
ATTTCCTTTTAAAGCATCTGGATCCTGGACAATATCAACCACCCTGCAATCTTCGCACATTTTCAGGCGATCGCGCGCACGGCTGGTCTGGAACATATAGTGGTCTTTTAATTTCTCGGCTATCCTGTGAATAGCCGAAGTTGGCGCAAAAGGCTTCCCGCAACTGATACATGCAAACGGGGTATCCTGGTTCAAAACCCTCGAGCGAATGCGCGTTTCGCGGTCAAATACCATTCTTGGTGTCAGGCTTATGGACTGCTCGGGGCAGGTCTCTACACAAACACCGCACTGAATGCAATTACTCTCGATAAAGAAAACTTCTGGTAATTCGCGATTAGATCCATCCTGCAAGGCCTTACCGGGGCAGGCGCCGACGCAGGCCAGGCACAATGTGCAACTACTTTCATCAATCGTAACGGCGCCAAAAGGGGCGCCGCCTGGTAAATCAACCACTTCATTTTTTGTGCCGGACTGTTGGTAAAGGTGGTCCAGCGCCTGGTAAATTGAATTACGCTTGCTATCTGGCATGGTGTAGATAGCTGCTTCGAGCGTCGATTCCGGACGATAGGGGATGAAATCCGATAGATCGTTTTGTATCGAAACCCGCAGTGGGTTCAGCCCAAGGCCAGTTAATATAACTTTTACCCAGTTCAGATGCTGCGTGAGTTTTTCGAGCGATAATTCGGGCACGTTATCGTTCGCCAGAAGCACCACCTGGGCGGCTCCGTAAGCGAGCGTGGACAGGCATAAATCCATCCCCACTGCAGCCAGTTCCTCTACTCTCACCGGTAACAACGACTCCTGCTGATGCGACAGGGAATCCGGCAGGGTTTGTTCGGTATGGAACACCACAACAGGTTGCTCTCCACCCTGCTCGAGGTAAGTCGTCAGCATTTTATGAATTTGATTGCCGCTATCAGCGAGCCCAGGGTAGGCATATTGAATGGCCCCCGAGGGGCATACCGTCGCGCAGGTGCCACCACCCTGGCATAAAAAGGGAATGACTTCGATTTTGTCACCCAGACCGCTAATCGCCCCGGCTGGACAGGCATCGATACAATTCGTGCAATAGGTCGCCCCATTCACACCATGAGCACAGATGTCAGGATTGTAGTTAAAATATTTCGGCTTTTCGAATTCACCGACCAAATCGAGTAATTCATCCTCGAGTGCACCGATATTTTGCTCGTCTGCCGATCTATGCAAATAACCCGGCGGCGGAATTTCATGCTTTATCAGGGGTTCCGGGTTTAAATCCACAACAATATCGACCTGCAAAGTTTCGCTGGCCCCCTGATTATCGACGAGCTGCGCAACAAATTTTCCCAAATACCCCTCGATAAGTATTTGGCGGCGATCCATCGAAAATACTTTGGCGGCGGTAAAATCACTCGATTCACTGGATACGGGTATCCGGACCAGGGACAGCGGGCTGGTAAAATCATGACACAGGTTTACCGCAGACTCGGGACCGAATACAAAAACCCGCCCATTCGATTGATAACTGATCAGGCTGGTGGCCTGCGGAGAGAATTCTCCGAGGGTCGACAGCGCCCTGTTTCTCGCGTTGCTAAAAACGTCAGTCATGATGCTTCGATAGTTCCTCAG
>JBGMRM010000543.1:0-1559 GCA_048061415.1 Gammaproteobacteria bacterium
AGGCATCATGGCTACTGCCGAAGCAAAACAACATCCGATCAGCCTGTATTTAAAAATATGGGCTTTGCTGTTCGTACTCAGCACGTTCTCCTATCTTGTCGATTATCTGGAGTTCGAAGGTTACTTGCGATGGATCCTGATCATCACCTTCATGTGGCTCAAAGCCGGTCTGATCGTCGCAATTTTCATGCACATGGCCTGGGAGCGCATGGCGCTGATTCTTGCGATATTGTTACCGCCGCTTTTCCTTCTGGTGCTGGTTGGCATGATGGCAGTTGAAGGCGGCTACACGACACTGACGCGAGTTCTGTTCTTCGGCCCCGGAAGTTAACGCCTGGCAGGCTCACGATTCCCCCCAATCCTTTGCCACACGGACTCTCAGATTCGGGATAGCTTGCAACTTTTCGTCGTGAAGCGATTGCTAATATCCACCGTCGTTGGTCTGCTGACCAGCTGGCAAGTTGCTCATGCTCTTGAAATAATCGAGGTCACAGTCGATATCGACAAAGGGCGCTACCGCGTATTTGGTCAAAGCAAAATCGATGCGCCCGCTGAATTTGTTTTTTTCACTTTGATGGACTACAAAAATTTCCATAAACTCGCCGGTGGTATCGCCGAGACCAAATTTCTACCAGGAGACGAACCCGGAACCTTGCTGGCCTACACTCGCTTCGAGTCGTGTGTGCTGATTTTCTGCAAAACTATTGAGAAGACAGAGCTCATCGACAGCAAACCCCATGATTTCATCCATCTGCAAGCCATCCCGGAGCGCAGTGATTTCGTATTCAGTGAAGCCCGATGGACGATTACGGCAGTCGGCGATACCACGCTGCTGACTTACGAAGCAGAATTTGAGCCCGACTTCTGGATTCCACCTCTTATCGGACCATGGGCTGTCCGCCGCAAACTGATTCGCACGGCAGAACTGATCGGCATGCGCATCGAATGGATGCAGGAGCACGGATTGACGCTGGAACAGGTGCGCGAGTGAAACGGGACACCGTTGCAGCGGATGATATGCGCTACACTAGATCGATGCGTAACATTCGATTCGTCAAATTACCGGCAGTGGTTATTTTAATCGTCTGTCTGCTCATTCTGCCGGTAGTAGCATCAACCAGTGAGAAATATCCTTTATTCGAGGCTGTCTACGATGCGAAAATAAAGATCGCCGGCGGACAGGTACGGATGACAACGACACGGAATGAAAATGGTGAATATATATTCGAGTACACGATTTTACCCGGCAAGCTCATTCGGCTTTTCACGGATGGCGAACTCAAGGAAACTACAGAATTCAAAGTCGTTGACGGGCGCCCTCGCACCCTCGATTACACATTATTAAATACTATCGGCAGCAAACCACGTAACGGCCACGTCGTATTCGATTGGGAGGACAATACCGTCAAAGGCAATTACAAGGAAAATGCTATCGATATTCCAATCCCGGAAAATGCCGTCGATCGCGCCATGCTGCAACTCGTCCTGATGGCTGATCTGAAGAACAATAATTTGCAAGAGCAATATGCAGTTTACGATAAGGATGAGTTCATTCCGAT
>JBGMRM010000544.1:0-1556 GCA_048061415.1 Gammaproteobacteria bacterium
TAATCAAAACCATCGGTGATGCGGTAATGGCCTCGTTTGCCGACCCGGAGCTGGCGATAAAAGCGGCCATCGCTGTTCAGCAGGGGTTGGAGAAGAAGCGCAAGGAAGATCGAGCTTTTCGCATGCATGTGCGCGTGGGTGTGCACACCGGGCAGGCGATAGTCGAGAGTCAGGACGTGTTTGGTGACGCGGTTAATGTAGCGGCGCGTATTGAGGCCCGCGGCAAGGGCGATGAGATACTGGTATCCGGTGCGACGGCGAGAGCACTGAATAAAGAAACCTATCATCTGAAAAAGAAGGGCAGCTTTGCTCTGAAGGGAAAAAGAAACCCGCTTACCCTTTATCGCTGCAAGTGGCAGGATTCTGCCAGCTATGTCGATACCGTCGAGTTTCGCAGTCTGCTGCCTTATGTAACCCGGCAAAAGGTGGAATTACTGCTGCATACTGTCGCCACTATCGGCGTGCTTTACCTTCTATATATTAAGTATGTG
Source organism: Gammaproteobacteria bacterium (assembly GCA_048061415.1). GTDB lineage: Bacteria > Pseudomonadota > Gammaproteobacteria. The sequence continues at coordinate 492 of JBGMRM010000544.1, forward strand.
CGTTATCTCATTGTTGATTCGGAGCGATTGGCGGCCTGGGCGCTGGATCCCGGTGCGATACTCAATGTGCACCCGGTGATTCCGGTATCGGTAGTAATCGTGCTGGCAGTTGGCGTGCAGTTGTTCGGTAACATTCACACGATTCCCCATACTGTGCTGCGTTTTGTCAAAGGTGGATTCGGTTATGCGGTCGGATTTTCGATTGTTATTCTTGGCGCTGTGATGTTGACCGGCCAGGCGGAGCGGGAGATGAACAAGGTGCTGATGCGTTCTGATCATTTGTTTGTCGAAGTGCTAAGCAATGGTACCCGGCTGCGTACACGGGCCAGACTGAGCGGCAAGGTAATACGCCGTGTGCAGAAGGGCGATCTCATGTTGCTTGCTGACGTAAAGAAATACAAAGGCGTGACCTGGAACAAGGTATTTCTGGGTAATAATAAATATGGCTGGGTACAGCGTATTATACCGCCACGTATCGGTGTACCCGAACAGAGGCTAACGGTGGCCTATAAGCTCTATTTCAGACGGCTTGACGTTTTTGCCTTGTTTGGCGGATTGGCAGGATTCGTATGGGGGTTTCTCAATTTCCGCATTCGACCGGTTTAGGGCAAATACTTCAAACAATCAGCATCTAACGCAGAGCGCGCAAAGGCACAGGGGCCGAAAAGAAATTCTTGTTAAAAAGCGGGACAAGCCAATCTGGCAGGAGCCGAGAAAAATCAGCATATCCCCATCGGGCCGAATTCAAAACGGTAATATTTCACAAAAGTTGTCCTGATTTACAGATCATGCGCTAAAACCAATTGAATTCATCAATCGGCGACTTGTAACTGATCGGTAGTAGTCTACATTTTACTTCGGGAGTTTTAATATTTACCACAAGGAGGGTGCCATGAATGCAAACGCGGTAAATGCAGAACAGCAGGCCGACCTGGACCGGATTAGCGAAGAGGAAATACGAAATGTCCAGGCGAGCTACGGGCGCGCCCTGTGGGATCTCGATTTCCTCGATAAATTCTACGACATCTTTCTCAACAGCCACCCCGATATTAAACCCAGATTTGC
>JBGMRM010000545.1:0-1553 GCA_048061415.1 Gammaproteobacteria bacterium
CTTGAGATGCGACAATACCGCTGCAGGCGACTCGATCAAGATCGCGTGCTTAAGCCGCTGCAGAATCACCAGGCAGGCATTTTCTAGTTCATCGGCTATCAATCGATTCAGGCGCGGGTTGCAGCCGCCATCGTTTTCACCGGTTAACACCAGGCAGGGACAGGTTATTTCGTGCAGCCAGGGCGCCATTTCAGTACGCGCATAAATCCAGAAGACACTGAGAAACACGTCGGTTGGAGTATCCTTGACCTGCTGCAGGCGCGCTTCGACCCGATCGGGGTGATTCTGGATAAATTCGTCGGTGTACCAGCGTTCGACGAAGGTGCCCAGCACCGGCACGATGCCTTTCGTTTCCATCGCCGAGCCGACTGCCTGCAGCCTGGCCTGGTCTGCTTCGGACCGACAGGCCGCGGTACTTAGCAGGCCCAGGCTTAGTGCATTTTGCGGGTAAGCGCGCGCGTAAGCCGGGCCTATCATGCCGCCGAGTGAGTGGCCGATGATATGAATTTGTTCGTGACCGAGTTTTGATCGTAGCGCTTCCAGGTCTTCGACGAGTTCATCGAGGTGATAGGGCGTTGGTGGCACCGGACTGTCACCATGTCCGCGCAGGTCATAACTGACGCAGGTGAAATGGTTTTTAAGGTCTTGAATTAAGGCGTCCCAGGCGGTTTTTCGCGCACCGATGCCATGCACCATGTAGAGCGCCGGCCCGCTTCCCTCGACGCGGTAACTGACCTCAACCGCACTCATCCGGCAGTTTGTTTCAATGGCTCGATGTTAGCCGTGAAATGCGGCATCACCTCCTCGGCAAAACGCTGAATCGACTCGAGTGTCTCTGCCTGGCTAACACCAAAGTTAACGTTCATGATAAATCGATCTACACCGGCCTCCGCATAGGGTTCGAGTTTATCGATCATTTCACCGGCAGTGCAAATCGTCAGGTTGCTGGCGGTTTCATCGAGGCTCATTTGTCGGGGCAGGGGACGGATCATACCGTTATCTACGATTCCGGGGCCGGTAAAGACGTTATCAAAGCGGCCGTAATAATCGTGCGCCATTCGAATTTTTGCTTTTCGGTCAGCATCGCTAGTGGAGAGGAAAGCAACCCGTGACATCGAAAGCGTCAGGTGCTTTCCATCATCAGCCATTTCTTCTCTGGCACGAGTAAACGCATCGACCTGGTTGAGCATATGTTGATGGTCGCCCGACAGGGGCGTGGTTTGAATGTGAAAACCGCGTTTAGTGCAGTGATAGATGGCTTCCGGTATCAGTACGCCCATCATGATCGGTATATCCGAGACCGGGCGGGGCATAATCGTCAGTGGCTCAAATTGATAATATTTGCCGTTCCAGGAGACTTCTTCTTCGTTCAGTAGTGCCTGTAACAGGTTTAACGATTCGTCGAATTTTTCACGACTGGATTCCATCGATACACCGAGACGATTCATTTCATAGGCGAAGGCGCCGCGACCGACCCCGAGCATGAGCCTGTTATCGGTGAAAATATCCGCGCAGATGACTTCACCGGCAAATATCCGCATATCGTGCAGGGG
>JBGMRM010000546.1:0-1548 GCA_048061415.1 Gammaproteobacteria bacterium
TTGCTGCAACTATCGCCTGGGTCACTTCGTCCTGCACGGTGAAAATATCGATCAGATCCCGGTCGTAACGCTCCGCCCAGACATGCCCGCCGCTTACACAATCTATCATTTGCGCATTGATCCGCACCCGTTGTCCGCTTTTGCGAACACTACCTTCCAGAAGGTATCGAACGCCTAATTCGCGGCTGATATCCGCTATATTGACGTTTTGGCCCTTGTAGGCGAACGCCGAATTGCGCGCGATAACCAGTAATCCGGAAAGCCTGGAAAGATCGGTGGTAATATCCTCCGATATGCCATCACTGAAATACTCCTGTTCTGCATCGCCACTCATATTGTCGAATGGCAGCACCGCAATCGAGGGTTTGCCTGGTGGCGCCGGGTCGGGTGCACTATCGAAGCTAGTAACTGCATTCCTGGTGGGCGATCCGACGGTGTAAGCCTGCTGTTTTTCCAATTCCGCGGCTAAGGTGTTGACTTCGGCAATCAGGCGATAACCTGATTTTGTGATGGTCTCGATAATATGCGGTTTGCGCGCCTTGTCGCCAAACGCCTTGCGCAATTTGATGATCGTATTGCTGAGTGAATCATAACCGACGACTGTCCCGGCCCACACCGATGCTTCCAGTTCCTGTCGAGTGGCTACGATACCGGGCCTGCATGCCAGGTAGTCGAGCACCGCCATCGCCTTGGGCTCCAACTTTATCGTTTGTGCTTCTTTGCTGATACGCAGGGATGCTGGATCGACACGCCATCCAGCTATGTCACACGGCTCTCCACCAGTCTTAGCAGCCCTTGATGCTCGCGGTTCCATAGGTGCGACCAGTATAGAGCAAGGAAGAAGGTTTTATACCGCATTTCCTGAAGGTGAAACTAAGCCCGGGCTCCTTGAAGAAACCCGGGTCTATTACTGGCTGTGAAACCTGCCTAGTGAATCTTAATGGTATTCCACTTGCCGTCACCGATCTCAAGCTCCTTGTAAGAACCGTAAACCTCGCCGACCTCGTTAAATTCAACATTGGTGGCGCCCTGGTAGTCGACATCGCCGCCGGCGGCGATGATTTTGAGCGCCTTATCGAGTTCACCAGGGCCGATTTTCTTGCCCGGTGCGTTCGCGACGATCATCATTTTTGACTGGATTGCGGCCCGGTCGGCAGACCCGGCTGCCTGTATCGCCAATACGATCAGCGCGGCTGCATCGTAAGATTCGGGGACGAAAGGACCATCGGCCGAAATTCCGTTGGCTTCGGCGTAGGCCTTAAAGGCGTCGGAACCCGACGAGCCGCCCGGCAGGGTTGCGATTGAACCGTCGAGATCTGATCCTATTGCGGCAATCAGTGAGTCACCGACCATGCCATCGGCCATCACGAAGCTGCTGAATGCGTCCAAATCGATGGCGGCCTGGATGATGCCCTTACCCCCCTGATCGACATAGCCGAATACCGCCAGTTGCTTGGAGCCAGACGCCGACAGGGCGCCCACTTCAGCCGAGTAGTCGGCCTTTCCGTCTTCGTGCGCGGCACTGATTGACACGGTTCCACCCTGGGC
>JBGMRM010000547.1:0-1542 GCA_048061415.1 Gammaproteobacteria bacterium
CGGCCTTCGTTTTCACTGGTAATACCCTCGCTCCCATGCAGTTCATCGATAGCCAGCCGTACAGCCACTGCGCAGCGGTCTCCGACTGCTTCACGCGTATCTTCGATTAACTCGCGTAATAAACGGCTACGATTTTCCAGTGTGCCGCCGTATTCGTCTCCGCGTTGATTGAATCTGGGGGAAAGGAATTGAAAAGGCAGGTATTCGTGACCGGCGTAGACGTAGACAATATCGAAACCCGCCTGCATGGCGCGCAGCGCGGCACTCCTGTGCCAGCCGCGAAACGCCTTTATATCACTTTTATCCATCGCGCGAACCTGAGCTGGCTGCATGTATTCAGCAGCCCCTGCCATCGGCCCAATGCTCACCTCGCGGGTTTCCCGGTTACAGGCGTGGAAACCACCGTGCCACAGTTCAATCCCGGCTAAAGACCCATGCGCGTGGATCGCTTCACTGGTAAATGCCAACTGCTCAACATCTCCATCGTCCCATAAAGTCAGGAATGCATAAGGCGACTCATCGGCACTGGGATGGATCGAACAATATTCGGTGCATACGACACCCCAACCACCTTCAGCCTTAATCCCGCGAAGCGCTGCAGAACTGTTCGGCTTCGAATTTCCCATGCCGGTCGCGTGGGGTGTCTGGTAAAACCGATTAGGTGCCGTCACGGGTCCAATTTTGACCGAATCAAATAGCACATCGTAGCGGGGATTGCGTGGCATGGAATTCTAGCTCTGGAAATATTTTGTTGTTGAACGATCGTACAATAAGAGTTATGATTTTGCAATGACTACCCGTGTTTGTTGAAAATTGTTCAGATGAGTGACAGCAAGATGTCCTCCAAAAATACTGCCTATCGAAGGAAAACATCCGAGCAACGACGCCAGGATTTGATCGAAGCCGGAATACGATGTCTGGGCATGGGAGGCATGTCCGCGTTCACCATAGACAATATATGCAAACAGGCGAAGGTTTCCCGTGGCCTGATCAATCATCACTTTGATACCAAGGACAAGCTGCTGTTATGTATTTATAGCAGCATGACCGATTACCTGGTACGAACAGAAGACACCGATTTACCCAGGCAGCAAATAGAAAGGTTTATCGAGAAGAGTTTTGACGAGTCGAGCTTCGATGTATCCGCTTTACGGGCGTGGCTTGCGATCTGGGGTCAGGTAGCGACGAATGTTGAATTAATGCAATTACATCAGAGTCGTTACGAAAAGTACAAAAATAGCCTGGTATCGGCGATCGACAAAATTGCCGGCAAGAGAAATTTAAACGTCGACGCCATTAGTATCGCACGTCGACTCATCGCGTTAATTGACGGGCTCTGGCTGGAATATTGCCTGCATTCCGATGGATTTTCCCTGGAAGTAGCTAAGATGGACTGTTATCAGTCGCTCAACAGTAACCTCGGAGCAACGATTTTCCGAGCAAAGGATTAGAGTGCTAGCTTGGGACTCGTCAGGCAGGTTTGTCCGAGCGGACAAGGATTTTCAAATCGAACCATTTCTTGAAATCGACCCGTTGCAGCAA
>JBGMRM010000548.1:0-1528 GCA_048061415.1 Gammaproteobacteria bacterium
AACAGATGAATGCGACCCAAATAACTTAAAGCCTGTTGATATTGCAGAAATTATCGAGCAGGTAATGAATCAGGTGGACTCAAGGGACGCAACAAGCATCGATGCCTTTATTGAAGACGATGTCCGTGCCCGCGAACACGCGCGCAAAATAATTTTTACCGAGGAAAGAACCCGGGAGCGCGTGCATTGATTAGCGGTATTTACATGTTGGTGGCCTTTATTGTCGCGCTCGGTATTCTGATTATTGTGCACGAGTTTGGTCACTATTGGGTTGCGAAACGTGTTGGCGTCAAGGTGCTGCGATTTTCGGTTGGTTTCGGAAAACCGATCTGGCGTCGACGCTGGGGAAAAGATCAGACCGAGTTTGTCGTCTCCGCCATTCCGCTTGGGGGTTATGTGCGCATGCTGGGTGAAGACGACGATGATTATTCACCGGAAGACGCGCATCGCGCCTTCAGTCAGAAGTCATTAGGCCAGCGTATGGCCGTCGTTGTTGCAGGTCCGTTATTCAATCTGGCTTTCGCGGTACTGGCTTTCTGGCTGGTCAACATGATCGGTATGGAGGGTATTCGGCCGATTGTGGGAAAAGTGGCACCACAGTCCATTGCCGAAGCAGCCGGATTCAGGAGCGGCGACGAATTTATCGAAATCGATGGCAGGGCGGTACAAACCTGGGGTGAGCATCGCATGTACCTGTTTCGTCGTGCGCTGGATCGCAAAATCGTTACCGTTACTGTTCGCACAAAATCGGGACGAGAGATAGATCGATCGCTGGATCTCGCGCAAATTCCGATTGGAGATATCGATGCCGGGTTGATGACAACTGGAATTGGTCTCTATGTCGAGATGCCGGAGATACCAGCGGTGCTTGGCAAAATCGAATCTGGTCCGGCAGCCAAAGCCGGGCTTGAAATCGGTGACCGCATTGTAAAGGTTGGGGGGCAACGTGTTGAAAGCTGGCGTGAATTTGCCAGCATAATACACGCGAGGCCTGGCAAGCCAACGCGATTGACAGTGGAGCGGAATGATCTTGAATTTTCGTTAACCGTCACACCAAAAGTGCGCAAGATGGAAGGAAAAACGATCGGGCTTATCGGTGTACGACCGCAGTTCCCCGGTTTACCGGACAACTTGAAGGCGGTGATCCGCTATAACCCGTTAAAATCTTTCGTTGTCGCTGCCGAGAAAACATGGACCATGTCGGTACTCACCCTGGAAATGCTGTATCGAATGCTGAAGCTGGAAATATCATCCCGCAACATCAGCGGGCCTCTTACCATTGCTCAGGCGGCGGGTTATTCGGCGCAAATGGGAATCGAACGTTTTCTGATGTTTCTGGCGCTGGTGAGCATCAGCCTGGGTGTGCTTAATCTGCTGCCTATCCCGATACTGGACGGTGGGCATTTATTCTATTACCTGTACGAAGCGATTCGGGGAAAACCGCCCTCTGAAACCTTTCAGGCATGGGGGCAGCAAATTGGTATACTACTGCTCGTCGGCCTGATGTTGGTGGCTTTTTATAATGAGA
>JBGMRM010000549.1:0-1519 GCA_048061415.1 Gammaproteobacteria bacterium
TATCAGTACGAAGAAATCGAATATAGAATATGCGAAACTGGTTAAACAGGAGTTACAACGCCTGCATCAGGATATGGCTAGCCGCCTGGTTTATATTGAGTCCCTGATTGATGAAATGTAAATATAACCCGTTCTGACACCACTCGCTTTTATTGTGGTGGCGCTATTCACCGGGTTGGGCCAGTACTTCTCAACTTCAAAGTTTAATCGTGACTATTAAAACCACCTGCATCGGCGCTTACCCTAAACCCGACTACGTTAAATTACCTGACTGGTTCAACCATCCCGGCGGACCCGATACCGAAGACCCAACCGCGTTGTGGGAAAAGGCGATGGACGATCTTGGCCCCGACGCCGAATCGGTGATAGCCAAAGGCGTAGCCGAAGCGATCGCCGATCAAATTGCCTGCGGCATCGACATCCCAACCGACGGAGAAATAGCGCGCGAAAATTACATTCACTACCACTGCCGACACCTGCTCGGATTCGATTTCACCCATTTAACCACCAGCAAAGTCAGAGGTGGCAATTACCAGGCAAAGTTGCCGACTATCGTCGGGCCGGTATCGGTACGCGATCAATTCCTGGTCAGGGACTGGCAATCTGCACAGTCCTTTAGCGAACTCCCCGTGAAGATAACCATGCCGGGACCGATGACAATTTCCGACACCAACAGCGACGCGTTTTACCACGATCCAGCGAAACTGGGGCGTGATATTGCCGAAGCGCTCAATGTCGAAGTGCTCGCCCTGGCCGAGGCCGGATGTCAGCATATCCAGATTGACGAACCCCTGTTTGCGCGTAAACCTGAGGCAGCGCTCGATTTTGGATTTGAAAACCTGGAGCGTGCTTTCCATGGCTGCCCCGACCCAGTTCAACGTATCGTGCATATGTGCTGTGGATACCCGGATAAACTCGATCGGGACGATTATCCCAAAGCCGACGCGAATTCTTATTTTCAAATTGCCGATGCGATAGAACAATCCTGTATCGATGCGGTATCCTTTGAAGATGCGCACCGGCACAATGATTTAACCCTGCTGGAACAATTCACCACCACCAAAGTCATCTTCGGTGTGATCGCAATTGCCAGGAGCCAGGTTGAAACCGTCGATGAGATCCGGGAGCGGCTCTCGCTTGCGCTGAACCACATCGACGCAGACCGGCTGATTGCCGCGCCGGACTGTGGACTCGGCTTACTGGGGCGTGAACTGGCGATGGCCAAGATGAAAAACCTCAGCGAAGCGGCCCATTCCCTGTAATTCGGGAGTTTGAATATTTTTAAACGTGCACCTGATTTGGTGTCCAGCCATCTCGGGTCTCGGCAATTGCTCCCGCATTGCTCTACCACCGATACGTCGGACCGCCGCTTCAATTCATCCCTGAAAAATAAGGTTTTGAGCCCTTCCCCCGAGACAGCCTCGCTATCGATGGTTGCGCTACCCAGAATAACGATTTATTTAGGCTGTTCTGCCTCTTCGACTAAACGTAATCCTTATACTTGTCGAGGAAACGAATC
>JBGMRM010000550.1:0-1514 GCA_048061415.1 Gammaproteobacteria bacterium
TACTGTCCACGTCTACACAGACGATATCGTGGCCGACATCGGCCAGCACGGCGCCCTGCACCAGGCCCACATATCCTGTTCCAAATATTGCCAGTTTCATATTTTAGTTATCCTGCGAGGGGATCGAAAAATCCCTGAATGGTGTGTCCCGGCCTGTTTCACAGCTCAACCGAGGCGGAGATGTATTGAAACACACGCTCCGAGCATTCGTCCAGATGGCTTTCGGTATCTACCTGGAGCTCAGGCGCTTCGGGTTCTTCGTAGGGCGAGCTGATGCCGGTAAAATCGGGAATCTCCCCTGCCCTGGCGCGTTGGTATAGCCCTTTGACATCCCTGGATTCGCACACTTCGAGACTGCAGTTACAATAGATTTCGTGAAAATCGGAGCCGCAAATCTTGCGCACATTTTCGCGGTCGGACCTGAACGGTGAAATAAACGCGGTGAGTACGATGATACCCGCTTCGACATATAGCCTGGCCATTTGCCCGATGCGGCGGATATTTTCCTTCCTGTCTTCATCCGAAAATGACAGGTCGGCGCACAGCCCGTGGCGCACATTGTCACCATCGAGTACATAAGTGCCATAGCCCAGTTGATGCAGTTTTTCTTCGATATCGTGCGCGAGTGTCGATTTGCCCGCACCCGAAAGGCCGGTGAACCAGAATACCGCGCCACGGTGTTTGTTCATTTGCTCGCGCCGGTCGCGTGTCACGGTGGCGTGGTGCCAGACTACATTGCTGCTTTTATCCTGCTCGCTCATTGGCTGGCTCCAAACCCATGATGAAATTTTTCGATGAACTCGGCCAACGTGTCATACGTGAGTAGAACGATAGCCGCGACCGCCTGTCGGCCTCCACCCGTGGGAAATTGCCGGCACAGCGCATCGGCGCCCCGTTTAGCATTATACGGCGCCCTGACGCTCACGCGGTAATGACCATCGCCCATATCGATCAGCAACGCGTGCGCCCGCTCGGGGTGGCGTTTGGCCAAATCATTGCCCATCACCCCGACGATACGCCGCGCCCAGGCATCGTTCGGCAACAGGTAGATAGCGCCCACGCAATCAGCCGATTCAGGGCTGGCATCGGCTGATTTTTTAATATCGGCCCGGTATCGGTGCAGTAGAGACTGGTAGCTTTCTTCCCGCAAAAAATCGAATGGATCGTTGAACGGGTGCAACATGTCGAATAGCTCGGCCGGATGATACATCAAATCGTCGAGTTCAAACCCGTAGCCATTGTAATTCAGGCAAATGCCGAGTTGCTGCAAATCGTCCAGGCCGGATTCATCGAGTCCCAGCGACCTGCCCAGCTCTGCCGCTAGCGGGTCGAAATTATCGCCAAATGCGCCGACCACCGCCCATCTGGCATGGGCGCCCTCAAGGTAACGATTGACGATCAGGCTGGTGCAGGTGTCTGCCGCCGGGTCTATATGGGCGCTTAAGTTTTCGTGCTGTGGAATGTCTCCGGCGAAGTGATGGTCGGCATAGAATACGCTCGCACCCGCTTCGAGC
>JBGMRM010000551.1:0-1502 GCA_048061415.1 Gammaproteobacteria bacterium
ACGAGGAAATCCGATGGAAGTCATCCTTTTAGAAAATATTGAAAATCTTGGTTCACTGGGAGACAAGGTCGCGGTGAAATCAGGATTCGCACGCAACTACCTGGTGCCACAGGGCAAGGCTAAAATGGCCACTGCCGCGAATTTGGCCGAGTTCGAAGCGCGCCGTGCCGAACTCGAAACGGCAGCTGCCGAGGCAAAAGCGAAGAGTGAAGGCCGACAGCAGGCTATAGAGTCGCTGGATGTGATCGAAATCGCCGCGCGAGTCGGCTCTGAAGGGAAATTGTTTGGCTCGATAGGTACCGCAGATATCGCCGAAGCCATCACTGCCGCAGGCGCCACGGTCGAAAAACGTGAAATTCGTCTGCCCGACGGGGCTATACGCACCGTTGGTGAACACCAGATCGATCTGCATCTGTATACCGGCATCGATACCGCGGTGAAAATTTTGGTGGTACCCGAAGAATAAATTCTAGCGGCGGTATTGCGCTGTATCGCAATAGCAGCCGCTGCCCGGTGCGCGACGAGGCTGCCATCGATCGACAGTTTTTTGCTGCCGAGCGTCGACAAGGCATACCCCTCCCGGGGCAAACAGTTTATGATTGGCACCCCATGACGAAGACTTCCTGCTACCGACATGTCTGAAATATCCACCCGTGTGGCAGAACTCAGCCAGCGTGTTGAGGATTTGAAAGTACCCCCACACTCGCTCGAAGCCGAACAGTCGGTCATCGGTGGCCTGATGCTGGATAATCGGGCGTGGGACGAAGTGGCCGACATCATCAATGAAAGCGATTTTTACCGGCACGATCATGCGCTGATACTCCGTGCCATCGATGCACTCGCCGAGGAAAGTCAACCCTACGATGTAGTCACCGTTTCAGAATGGCTGGGCGCCAGGAATGAGCTCGACTCGATCGGTGGGCTGGCTTATCTGAGCATTCTAGCCAACGACACGCCGACCGCGGTCAATGTCAGGGCTTATGCCAACATCGTGCGTGAATACTCGATATTGCGCAGCCTGATTCAGATCGGCAACGAGATATCGGCCAGTGCTTTCAACGCCGATGGTAAACCGAGTAAGGAATTGCTCGACGAAGCCGAACGCAAGGTGTTTCAGATTGCAGAACAGGGGGCCGGAAACCGTCAGGGATTCGAGGCGATCAACGATCTGCTGGGGCGCGCGGTCAAACGCGTAGAAGATATGTACCGCAGCGGCGAAGCGATTACCGGCCTCGCCACCGGTTTCGGACATTTCGACGACAAAACTTCGGGATTGCAAAAATCCGACCTGATTATTATCGCGGGACGCCCCTCGATGGGCAAAACCAGTTTCGCGATGAATCTGGCGGAAACCGCCGCGTTGAACGGAGGACATTCGGTCGCTGTGTTCAGCATGGAAATGCCGGGTGAGCAACTGGCCCTGCGTATGATGTCTTCGCTCGGTCGCATCGATTCGCACAACTTACGCACCGGTAAACTCGACGACCAGGATTGGCCAAGGC
>JBGMRM010000552.1:0-1501 GCA_048061415.1 Gammaproteobacteria bacterium
AGCCGGCCTACCGGCGGTGCCTCAGGAGGCCGATCAAAGCAATGCAGGCCTCGTGGTAATCGATGCAATCTTTCGGTATAAAATTGATCCACGCCGGGTGGGTCACCTTCCGAAAGACGACAATCCACAGTATTCAGTCCTGACGTATTTGGGTAGCCGAGCGCTGTAACCTGCAGGGGTGCCAGCTTACGTGCAAAGAGTAACAATCTATTCCGTGAGGTGTGACCGGCGAGATCTACCAGGATGTCAATTTCGTCGCCTTGAATAACGGTAGCCGCGTCGTCGTCGTCCAGGTGATGAATGTCGTGCCAGGAATCTGCGAGCCCCTGTATTCTGTCGGTAGTTTGGTCTTTATCAGCGACATTTGAGTAGCAAGTGACATGGAATTTTCTTCGGTCATGTTTTGTGAGTACCGGCTCGAAAAAAGTTGCTACAGAATGACTTCTGAAATCAGGCGAGACGTAGCCGATTTTGAGCTTTCCGTTGCATTGGTGAGTTCTAAACTTGTTGTCGCCCGGAGCGCGCCATTTTTTACCCCAGTTTCGATGGGCCAGAGCAATGTGATCATTGGTTAACTGTGGATCGTAATTGAGTGAAAATAGAAAGTTGTGCTGCGCAATGGTGAAGTTTGGATCCGCATCTGCTGAACGGCGGTACGCATCACTGGCTGCATGAATGTCGCCGGCGTTCTTCAGCACGTTACCTAAGTTGTTCAGGGCCGGCGCGTTCGATGGTTCCTTTGCCAGAACCCGTTCATATAGTTTGCGGGCCTTAGAAAGTTGTCCCGAGTACATATAAAGGTTGGCAAAATTGACAAGCGCCTCTTTTGAGCCGGGATGCGCCTTCGTCGCTCGCGTATACAGGGCGGCGGCCAGAGTCGACTCACCGGTCCTTGCATAGTTGTTCGCCAGATTGACCAAGCCACCGTAGTGCTTTGGATCCGATTGGAGTAACTGTTGATAGAGTATTTTTGCGTCTGCGAGCCGACCATTTTTTTCAGCAGCCAAAGCCTTCGCAAAAAGTTGATCCGATGTGTCCTTAGCCATTCGAGTGCGATTCGACATAGGTGATTCTCGCCGCTAGTGTATTCGTTTTCATAGCCGGATCGATACCTGACTTGACGACCCATAACGGCAACTTAGCCTGGATTATTCATGAATAATCCAGGCTAAGGCCATCTATATCGTCCGTGATGGGCGAGCTGCAGCTATCAGTCTCTGGCGGTTCTACAACCAATCAATATCACTGCAGAATATAATCACTGGCAAACATCGCTTTGGAACTTGGGCTGGGCATTTGAATACCTGGAAGCCCTGGGAACGCCCGGACACCCTTTTGATCAGGTATGAAGATATCCAATCCGACTTAGCCATATTCAAAACAAACTTCGGAACTTTCTGGGTTGCGGGTTAGTTGCAGATTCGATACCACCAAGGGAGGTATTAGCTTCGGTAGATGGCCGTTGGGTTGGCCACCAAACCCATTGGAAAGACCAGATGAG